>NZ_JAMDLQ010000017.1:0-130938 GCF_024705715.1 Clostridium sp. LY3-2 | reverse complement strand
AAGTATAGAGGCCTTAGATATTTTATCTTCATCTAAATTTTTAGAAGTTTTATAATATTTATTATATGCGCTTATTAATGTATACATATATTTTTCAGTTCTAACTAAATGATTTGCAGTTTCTTTATCTCGAAAGAAAATTAGGCTTATAAAATTATCAAAAAGCTGTTCATATATTTCAACCATATTATTATTTTGTGTGCTTATTTTTCTTTTTATTTTAGAAATATAAGAAAAATCTTTTAAGTGTTTTTGAACTCTAAGTTTTATCTCGCGAAGGTTATAAGGTTTAGTTAAATAATCACTAGCACCCATTTCAAACGCTTTAGCTTTATCTTCTATATCTTCAGAACTACTTAGAAATATAGTTGGTATGGTTTTTGATTTATTAGATTCTTTGATTTTTAAAAAGAGGTCAAAACCATTTATTTTTGGCATAACTATATCAAGCAAAATTAAATCGGGTGTAAATTTTTCTAAAAGAAGTATTGCTTCGTTTGATGAGTTTGAAACTATTATATTGTATTCGTCTTTAAGTCCTTCGTATAATAATTCTGTATCTATAGTGCTATCATCAATTATTAATATTGTTTTATCTAGGTTATTCATAAAATGCCTCCATTTGTAATTAGCTTAATATTTCTTTTAATAAAGAGTTGAATCTATCTAATTTTTGTTTATCTATGGTAGATTTTTTTAAATCTATTTCAAGTTTAGTGCAGATATCTTTAATGTCATTCATACCTAAATTAAGTGCTACCCCTTTTAATGTGTGTACAAGTATAAGTGCACTTTCAAAATCCTCTTTTTCTAGATATGAAGTAAGTTCACTAAAAGAGTTTGCATATTTATTTTTCATTTTTGATACTAATTTTTTATATAATTCTAAATTTCCATCAAATCTATTCATTATGTTTTCGTAATCGATGTTTTTATTAAGCTTTGTCTTTGGTTTTACTACACTAGTTTTAGATACTTTTAAAATAACTTTTTTTAATTTATCTAAATCAAGGGGTTTTATTAAGAAATCATCTATATATTTAGAGTTTGAGTTTTTTATTTCATCAGTTACTATTGTTGCAGTTAAGGCAACTATCTTTGTATTTTTATAACAGTCAGTTTTTATAATTTCAGATGTTTCATATCCGTTTAATTTAGGCATCTGTATATCCATAAGTATTAAATCAAAGTATTCATTTTTGCAAAGATTAATTGCATCTATACCATCGTATGCATATTTGTAATTGCAATTAATTTTACTAAGTAGTATTTCTAAAATTTCAACATTTATTTCGTTATCATCAACTATTAAAACCTTAAAATTTGATAAATCTAGCTTTTCTAAATCTAAATTTTCCGTATCTTTTAGGGAAGTAAAAGATTTAGGGAAGTTTATTGAAAAGGAGAATTTACTTCCGTATCCATAATTACTTTCTACTGATATATCTCCACCCATTGCAGAAATAATTTCCTTGCTTATAGGCAACCCTAATCCTGTACCAAAAACTTTCCATTCCTTATCAAACTGTTCAAAAGGAAGAAATAGCTTATCTAAGTTTTCTTTTTTTATTCCCTTACCGGAATCTTCTACTAAAAATTTAATTTTTATATTATCGAAAGTTTCTTCTTCTTTTGAAATAGTAAGAAAAACAAAGCCTTTACTTGTGAACTTAAGTGAATTTCCAATTAAATTTATTAGTACTTGTGCTAAACGAATATTATCACCTACAACAAATACGGAGTGGTCAATATCGTTTTGAACTCCAAATGATATTCCTTTAAGGGCCATTTGATCTTTAAACATACTATCTATATTAGAAACTAATATATTAAAATTAAAAGCGTCTTCTATAAGTTCAATTCCTTTATTATTTATCTTTGAAAAATCTAAAATATTATTTATTATCCCAAGTAGTATTTTTGAAGAACCTTCAATCTTTTTTATGTAGTCTTCTTGCACTTTTGAAAGTTCTGTATCTTCCATATAAGAAATTAATGAAATAATAGCATTAAGGGGAGTTCGTATTTCATGAGAAACACTAGCTATTAAGTCATCTTTAATCTTACGTTCTATTTCAGATTTTTTTAATTTTATTTTTAATGAATTTTCTTTTCTTAATAAATCTATTTCAGATGTCGCATCTTTAACTATATATATCTTTTTAGATTTTCCTATTTCATCTTCTACTTCGAATTTATTTACTCTTAGAAATTTTTTATCATTATTTATAATTAAATTTATGTTTTGGCTTATATTTTTTGTTGATTCTAAATTGTATAAGGTATCAAATACTTCTGAATTAGATAAAACTATATCATTTATAAAACTTTTATTCTTAGATAAATTATCTAAAAATCCTTCATAATTTAAAAGGTTTAAAAAAGAGTTATTTATAAATTCGTAATCATTTTTGCCATTTTCAATTATTAAGCCGATAATCATATTTTTAAAGATGGTATCGTAAAGTCGTTTATAATACTTATCACTCTTATCATAAGTCAATATTTTAGTTATTAAATTTTTAAAGACAAAAAATAGTATTATTAAAAGCGCTAAAGATACAATTATCAAAATAATAAAATAAAAAAATGCTCTAAACGTTAAAGTATCTTCATCTGTAGATAATCGCTTTAAATATTTATAGCTAAGTAAATTTATCTCATCGTTTATATCTTTTGATAAGATACTCAGGTTTTTCGTATAACTTGTTTTTTTATTTTTATCTTGTTCATGTAAAATATCTTTGCAATATTTTATAAAATCGTTTGTTTTAGAAATTATACTATTCCATTCTTCTTTTTCGTTTGGGGTTAAATTTAAATCTGCTATATTTACTTTTTTAAACTCCTTAATCTTAAGATATTCATTTTCGCTGTAAAGACCGTATTTAGAAAATAAATTATAATCAAAAGGGTTATCTAGCCAACTCGTAAATAAATCTAAAGCGTCTATATACTCATCTTTATGTTGTTCGTTCTTTTCAAACATATATTTATCAAAATTTTTAAAAGTTATATTTTTAAAATAATAATATTCTTTAAAAAAAGTATTCATTATATTTTTTCTATCATCAATCATTTGTAACTTACTTTTAGTATAGATATAAGAAATAAAACTAAAAGAAAAAATTATTAAGAGAAAAGATGAAAAAATTATAAGCTTATTTTTACTTTTCATTCAGCCTCCTTTTAATTTAATTAAAAAATTAATTAAATAAAATATATCATATATCGAATATGTTCGCAAATTGGTATTAATTAATAGTTATTACAGATTAATTTAATCAAATCAAATATACTCACATATTATATCCATAATATAGAATTAAATACTAATTTTATGATTAAAGAGATGTTTAAAACTTAAGTTTTTATTAAGTAAGGATTATGTTTAACTTAAAAAGCTCTAGAAGGGCAGTATACCTATTGAATTGGTAGTTTAATAGATATATAATTTAGTCAATCGATTGAAAGTAGCTGCTAAAATTATTAAATTATCAATTAAAACAGTTCTATTAAAAGGTATATAAGTTATTTAAAGATTATAATTTTAAAAAATAATAGATACTGATTTATATTGGGGGATACAAGGATGAATAGAAGAAAGAAAAAAAGAAAAAAACCAAAGATTGGTGTTGTAGTTATAAGTCTTATTCTAGTAATTTACTTAGGCGTGAGTATATTTTTTACTAATAGATTTTATTTTGGGACAAAAATAAATGGCATCAATATAGGAGGACAAACTATACAAGGTGCAATTGATAAAGTAGAAGAAAAAATAGGTTCTTACAATCTAGAAATAGAAGGAAGAGATGGATTAAAAGAAAATATATCAGGAAATGAAATAGGCTTAAAATTTAAAGATACAAAGGAAATAACAAATCTTAAAGAAAATCAAAAGGCTTTTTTGTGGCCAGGCAGTATATTAAGCAAAAAGGAATCAAATTTAGTTAACTATGTAACTTATGATGAGGACAAGCTCAATAATGTAATAGAAAATTTAGAACTCTTTAAAGAAGATAAGGTTATAAACCCTAAAAATCCAGAGTTTACATATAAAGATGGAATTTATGAAGTTAAAAAAGAAGTTATGGGTAATAAATTAAATAAAGAAGATACTATAAAAGCTATTAAAGAATGTATAGATAACCATAAAGCATCTTTAAATTTAGAAGAATCTAAATTATATATAGACCCTAAATATACTACAGAATCACCTAAAGTAAATGAAACAAAAGATATTTTAAATAAATATGTAAAAGCAAAAATTACTTATACTTTTGGAGATATTAAAGAAGTAGTTGATGGTTCTAAAATCAATAAATGGCTTTCTGTTAATGAAAACTTAGACCCTAAAATTGATTATAAAGAAGTTAACTCTTTTATAGAAGAAATTGAAAAGAATCATAATACAGTCGGACAAGGAACTATGTTTAAAGCAAATGATGGAAGGCTTTTAAGTGTTCCAGGTGGTAATTTTGGATGGAAGATAAATGACTTAAGCGAAAAAGAACAGTTACTTAACGATATAAAAGAAGGTAAAACTGTAGCTAGAGAACCTGTATATGAGTTTAAGGGAGTAGTTCAAGGTTCTAATGAAGTTGGAGGCACTTATGTTGAAATTGATTTAGGAAAGCAGCACCTTTGGTACTACAAAGATGGGGCATTAGTTGTAGATGGTGATATAGTTACTGGTAATGAGTCTAAAAAATTATCAACACCTCCTGGCTTATTTAGGCTTGCTTACAAGGAGAAGGATGCAACTTTAAAGGGAGAAAACTACTCACAACCAGTTAAGTATTGGATGCCTTTTAACGAAGGAATAGGACTTCACGATGCAAGTTGGAGAGAAAAGTTTGGTGGAGAAATTTATAAAACTAATGGTTCTCACGGGTGTGCTAATCTACCCCCTAAAGTTGCAGAAACAATATTTAATAATATTTCACAAGGTACTCCAGTAGTCTGTTATAACAATTAAATTATATATTTTTAAAAAAAGGAGTTTTAAATGAAAAACTATTATATAAAAGAAAAATTATTTTCTATAGGTTCAAAATTTAATGTTTTAGAAGATGGTGATATTCCTGCATTTGTAGTTGAGTCAGATAAGTTTGATTTAGGAAAAAATATTTCAATATATGATTTATCAGGAGAAAAGCTATTATATTTCAAACAAAAAATACCAGCACTAAAGAAGAGATATAGAGTTTTAGATAATAAAAAAGAAATAGCGTTTATTACTAAAAATTATATTGGAAACACCTATAAAGTTACAGGTGCTTTAGGTGAAATGTTAATTAAACCTGATAATATCTTAGGTAGAAAATATAACATAATTTTAAATGATAATATTATAGGTAGAATCCAAAAAGAGCTTACATTTGGACGTGATAGATACAATTTAAAAGTAGTAGATGAGAATTACACTAATTTCTTAATTGGTGTCTTAGTGATGATAGATATGGTGAAATTTAATGATTAATAAATATACTAAAAAGCCTACAAAATACTTTTGTTTTGTAGGCTTTTTTATCTAAAGTAAAGAAAAGTTTAAAAATATAGTCAATTAATGGTATTATCAAAGTATGTCTTTTGTGGAAAAAAGATGAAATTATTTATAAATAGGGGGAGAAAAATGAAAAAGAAATACATAGGGATTATAGTATGTGTAGTAGTTATTATTGCAGCTACTATAGGGATGGTATTATTAAAAAATTCAAGTGCTAAAAAAGAGGCAAAAATAGAAACTATAACTATTCCGTCTGTAGAGAAGGTATTTATAAACGGGAAAATAGTTCCAAACGAATCTAAAAAGATATATTTAGATATAGCGTCTGGTGAAGTATCTAGTGTTTCTGTTAAAAATGGTGAAACTGTTAAAAAAGGGGACGTGCTTTTTACTTATAAAAATGATAAGTTAGACACTCAAATAAAAGATTTAGAGCTTCAACTTAAAAGTGCAAAAGAGCAAAAGTCTGACCTTTTAAAAAAGAAGGATGAATTAGATAAAAAAGCAAAAGAAGATAAAGAAAAGTTAGAAAAAATAAAAAATGAATCTCTAAATAGCGGAAAAGTTCCAGAAGCTATAGAAGGTGTAAATCCTATGGCGGGGAGTATTAGCGGAGACAGCATAGATACACAAGCTATAGATAAGCAAATAAACCTTTTAGAGAATCAAATAAAGAATTTAAAATCATCAAAATATAAAGAAGTAACAGCACCTATAAATGGAATAGTTACTATAAATAAAGATAATCAAAACGTTCAAGAACCATATATGATTATACAGTCAAATAATTTATATGTTGATGGAGTTGTAAATGAAAAGGATCAACAAAAAGTTAAGAAGAATCAGAAGGTAGATATCAGTATACTTGCAAATAATAAAAATATTAAAGGTAAAATTATAAGTGTATCTGATATACCAGAAAATTCAGCAGCTTCACTAGATCCTAAGAGTAGTCAAAATATGTCTTTCTATAAAGTAGATATAGATTTAGATTCTCAAAAAGGAATTGTTGATGGTTTTCACGTACAAGCTACTGTAAATTTAGACGAAAAAGATATAACTATACCTAAATCAGCAGTCCTAGATGAAAATGGCAAAAAATATGTATATATAGTTTCTGATAACAAGCTAAAGAAAGCTTTTGTTACAGTTACAGAAGACAAGGATAACTATATAGTTAAAGAAGGCTTAAACTCAGGAGAGAAGGTAGTTAAAACTCCAGACTCTACTATGAAAGAGGGTATGGAGGCTTGAGTAATATAGTTAAAATAACTAATTTAAATAAATATTATATTACTGGAGACGAAAAGCTTCACGTTTTAAAAAACATAGACCTTAAAATAAATAAAGGGGATTTTGTTATGATAATGGGTAAGTCAGGAAGTGGTAAGACTACCCTTATGAATATACTAGGTCTTTTAGATAGGTTTGATGATGGAGAATATTTATTTAATGATATAGATGTTAGAGGAATAAATGAAGGAGAAAAGTCTAAAATAAGAAATCAAAATATGGGATTTATATTTCAACAATTTCACCTGATAGATTCATTAACTATAGGAAAAAACGTTGAACTCCCTCTTTTATATAAGGGTAAAGTATCTAAAAAAGAAAGAGATGAACTTATATTAAAATATCTTGAGATGGTTGGACTTAAAGAAAAGAAAAATAAACTTCCATCAGAGCTTTCAGGGGGACAGCAGCAGAGGGTTGCTATAGCGAGAGCTCTTATAAATAATCCATATGTAATATTTGCAGACGAGCCTACAGGGGCTTTAGATAGTCATACAGGTACTGAAATAATGGAAATACTTAAAGGACTTAACGAAGAAGGTAAAACTATTATTATGGTTACACATGATGAGGATTTAATAAAATATGCAAATAAAGTGATAAGGGTTAAAGATGGAGATATAATTGGAGGGGAAGCTTAAGATGAATGCAAAAGAGTTATTTTTAACAGCTATTTCAAGCTTGAAGTTTCATAAATTAAGAACCTTCTTAACTATGATTGGAATAATTATTGGGATAAGTTCTGTAGTTGTAATACTTTCTGTAGGAGATGGGTTTAAAGAGTATGTTCACACCCTTTCAGAAGAAGCAAGTGCAAATACTATAACTATTGAGTTTCACCCTAAAAATGAGAATATTAATTACTCACTTTTAGAGCCTTTTACAAAAAATGATTTAAATACTATAGGTGGGTTAAGTGGAGTTTCAGAAGTTAAACCCTCAGCTGGAATTATGGGGTTTGGAAATATGTCTGTAGATGAAGGAAGTTTTTATAATAAGAAAAACACCTTATTTATAGATAAATACGGAAAAGATTCTCCAAAGCTTGACTGTGGTAGATGGTTTAGTAGCGATGATTCAAATAGAGATTATATAGTTTTAAATTATGATGCAGCTAAAGAGTTATTTACAGAACCTAAGGATGCTTTAGGAAAAGCTATAACTTTAAAAGGACAAAACTTTGAAGTTATAGGAGTAGTAAATAAAGAAGGTGAAGGCGCCTTCGCACTTATGGGTTTAAATAAGAGTTATGTAAGTGAGGAAAATTTAAAAGAAATAAGGGGAGACGATCCTATTTTTTCTATAGATGTTAGCGTTAAAGAAGGAGCAGATAAAAAGCAAGTTTTCGATGAGATACAAAGAGATTTAAAGTCAGTTCACGGCTCTGAAGAAGGGGACTATATTTTAAAAGATCCTCAAGAGAGCGCTAAAGCTATAGATAGTATAATCGGAGCTTTAACTAAATTCGTAGCATTTATAACAGGAATATCTTTAATAGTTGGAGGTATTGGAGTTATGAATATTATGTATGTATCAGTTTCTGAAAGAAAAAGAGAAATTGGTATAAGAAGAGCGATAGGTGCAAGCCCTAAGAGTATATTATTGCAATTCTTAATTGAAGCTGTAATAGTTACTTTAATCGGGGGAATAATTGGTATAATAGTAGGCTTCTTAATATCAACTGGAGCTGGAATGCTAATGCCATTTAAGCCTGTCTTAACTTTTAAAACAGTGTTAGGTGCAACCTTAATATCTATCTTAGAAGGGGTTATCTTTGGAGTAATTCCTGCAAGAAACGCATGTAAGATGGATCCTATAAAAGCAATATATAAATAAAACTAAAGGGATGCATTTATGCATCCCTTTGATTTTATTTGAAATATAAGTATTTTTTCTTGTAAATAAATATTGCAGTTAAAACTGGTAATATTAAGCTTAATAATATATTAGTTATAGAAAAGCCATAAAAAATGTTTGTAGATATTATGCTTAAAACGATTATAGTAAAGTATATATAAATACCAATTTTATTTTTAAGTAATATTAAAACTAAACCTATTATTGTTATAATAACAAATACTAGATCGATTATTAATGAACTAGCTGGTGGTACAGGTATACCTAAACTTTTGTAAAACTCAGATCCAAACATCATCATAAGTAATCCAATAATACCAAATCCATTTGTTACAAACTGAATAACAGCTAAAGTTATAATACCTCCTCCGAGTTTGTTTCTTTTTTCAATTTCGTAATTTTCCATAAGTCCCCCTTAAAATAATTATAAAATATTTCCTATTAATACCTTATAATACATAAAGAAGAAATACAATCTATTATTTACAATCTTAAAAGGTTATTTACTTTATTTATGAAATATACAAAATTATAATACTTCGATTTTGATTTTTTGAAGGGATTCTAATATTTTAGGGTTAGGGGTAGATTCTGTTATTATAAAGTCTGCTTCTTCTAATGAAGCGAATCTATAAGCCCCATCTAAGTCGAATTTTTCGTTTTGTAGCAATAAATATACTTCTTTAGAAGATGAGATTATAGCGTTCTTTGTATTTCCTTCTTCTAAATCAAAGTTATAGATACTTCTATTAGATATATTTATTCCGCAAATCCCCATAAATGATTTGTTAAATCTATATTTTGAGATAGAGCTAATAGCTTCAGAACCTGTAACTCCACCTAATTTTTTATTATAAAGTCCGCCTATACAAATTAATTCAATATCGCTGTTTGGATTATTAAATAGAGATGAAATTTCAACCATATTAGTTATTATAGTAATTTTTTTATCACTTTTTGATAATAGTTTAGCTAGTATATAATTTGTACTAGATATATCTAAAAAGATAGTATCAAAATCATTTATAACATCAAAAGCTTTTTTAGCTATTATTTCTTTTATTTTAGTATCTTTCTCAAGCCTTTTATCCATAGTAGAATTTTCTGCAATCCCTCTTGGAAGTATTGCACCACCGTAAGTTCTTTCTACTAATCCTTCTTTTTGAAGGTTATTTAAATCTTTTCTTATCATACTTTCTGTTACGTTAAATTGTTTGCTTAAATCTTTTACGAATACCTTATTATTTTCTTTAATAAGGTCTAATATTTTTTCTAATCTTTCTTCCATAAACATATAGCATACCTCTTAATAAGTTTTATTTATTCTCATTATAATACAAACAGTAACAAATGATAATAGAAAAGTTGACATTAACTATAAAAATTTATAAAATAAAATTAAACAACAGTAAATGAGAATAAACGATAACGAGGTGCATAATGGTAGCTGAAAAATTATCTTTAGATATAGAAGAAAAAATTAACTACATAAATATAGATATTAAAGGTAATATGCTTTTTTTAAAAGGAGAAGAAAATATCTTTTTATCAAAAGAAAATCATATATATATTGATTACGATTATTTTTTATATATGTATGAAGAAATAAAGAGTACAGATAACAAAACTTTAAAGTTAGTAAGAATTTTAGCTGATAGATTTTGTGATTTAGCTATAGAAAAAGCAGCCTTTGAAGACGATCATTTATTAAAACACGAACTTATAAAAACTGCAACTAGGTGTAATTCATCTTTTAATTCTAAACCTGAAACTTTAATTGAAGCAGTTTATGAAGTGTGGTTTTTATATATTATAAATAAGATGTATAAAGTAAATTTAAAAATAAAATACGATGATTTAAAAAGAATAATAGAAGAATTTTATAAGTTTAAGTTAGATTTTGAAAAGTCAGACTTGAATTTTAAATATATGTTTAATTTAAAATAGTGAAATAGGCCAAATAAATTGACCTACTTCACTATTTTTTTTATGTTTTTAAAGAATATATCTCTTTTCATATATAAGAAGATAAAAGTTAATACTGGGAATAAAAGCTGTTGTAAAAATGCTACTATGTGGAATCCATTAAATATTTGAGATGAAACTATATTAATTAAAACTCCAGTAAAGTATATGTATATCCCAATATTTTTCTTAAGAAGCATAAGGGTAATTCCAAGTATCATAAGGCAAGTTAAAAAAGCACCTATAGCCATAAAGGAAACAGGAACTTCAGGGAGTCCTTTTTCTCTAAAGATTTTATTAAAAGCCTCTGGGTTATATAAAAAGTTAAATGTTCCAGGTAGGCTAAATAAAAACATAACTAATTGAATTATTAGGACAACTAGAAGACCTGCACCTAATTTTTGATTTTTTAAATCTTTCATATTAAAAATAAATCCTCCTTAAATAATATCTATTTTAAATTACCACAATTAGTTAAAAAATAAAATAAGTATCTTAAAGTAAGATACTTATTTAATAGATGAAAGCATTTTTATGTTTATATAATAGTAGAATCATAATAGTTGGAAGAATTAAAGAAAGCATAGTTTCTGATATATTTTCATCTAGTAATATATCTGTTGCTATATGCATTGCAATTAAGAATCCAAAAAAGTATATTCCTATTTTCTTTTTAAATAAAATTAAAGTCACTGATATCAATAATACTAGTGAAGATAAAAATAATAATTTTATATCTAATAGCAGAAATCCTCTAGAAAGAAGAAAGAGTTCTAATTTTAACCTATCATGCTTTAATATTACTAAATAGATTAAAGATATAATAGCTATTAGAGAATAAGCTAAAAAAAGGCTTGAAATTAGCTTTATTCCAAGACCTAATTCATCATCTTTAGTAGTTTTCATATATGTTTTACTCCTTATAATATTTTCCCCTAAAATAATTTAGCATAAATTTATTTTTTAGTCTCTATTTTAAGTGAGAATTTAAATAGTTTTTAGAATGTTAAAATTAATGGAATACTTATCCTTATAGTTAATAGAATAACTAACTGTACTAAGGGAAAAAGTTGGTATATAATTTATGTAAAGAACACTTAAAGGAGTAAATATAATGGATAAAAAACTAATAGACGAAATAGTAAAAAAAATTGAAGAATATAAAGAAATAGCAATATATAGACACGTTATGCCAGACCCAGATTCATACGGTTCATCAAATGGGTTAAAAGATATAATTTTAAATAGCTTTAAAGATAAAAAAGTATATTTAATGGGGGAACACTCAGAGAGACTTAGCTATATAGGTGAAACAGATAACGTTAAATTAAAAGACCCTAAAAAAACATTAGCTATAGTTTTAGATGTATCTAATGCTGAAAGAGTAGATGATCAAAGCTTTTTAGATTGTGATTACATAATAAAAATAGATCACCACAAACCTTTCACAGAGCCTTTTGAAAACTTAACTTTTGTTGATACAAACTACTCTTCATGTAGTGAGATGATACTTGATATATTATTAAACAGCACAAAAGAACTTAAGATAAGTAAAAAAGGAAGAGAAGCTTTATACGCAGGTATTATAGGGGATACAGGAAGATTCTTATATTTAGATAATCCTACATCACTTTTAGAAAAATTACCTAAAATAACATTTGATATAGAAGCAAAACCTATCTATAGAGAAATGTATAAGAAAAAGAAAGAAGAGCTTCAAATCTTAGGATATATCTACGGAAACTTCAAAATAACTCAAAACGGAGTAGCTTATTTAAAGGTTCCTTACGAGACAGTAAAAGAGTTTAACTTAGAGCCAATTCAAGTAGCTAGAATGGTAAATTCACTAGCAGATTTAGAAAATATTAAAAACTGGGTATTTTTCGCAGAGAAAGAAAACGGAGAAATATTTGGTGAGTTTAGATCAAACGGACCTGTAGTAAATGATATAGCATTTAAATACGGTGGCGGTGGACACGCTTTAGCAGCTGGCGCTACTATAAAGGATTGGGATACAGTTTCAAAAATGCTTGAAGATTTCGATACTAATTGCAAAAATAATTAATCAATAAACTAAAGATACTAAGCCTATTTTAGGTTTAGTATTTTTTTATATATTTTTAAATAGGGGGTTATATTTTTATGGTTAAATTACTAAAAAGGACAGCTTTTATAGTAGTTTTAATTTCTTTAGTTATAAATATTTATGTATATTTTAGAGAGCTAGAAATTAAATTATTTAATTATATTTTTTGGATAAGTATTTTAATTTATTTTATATTAACTATTTTTTATGATTTTTATTTGAAGAAACATAGTTAAAAATTTAGCTAATGGATAAGGATTATTCCAAGAAAGTTATTGATAATATGGAATTATTAAGTAGTAATTCCTAAAAAATTAATACTAATTCTAAGGTTTTTTATGAAAATGTTAGATAAATAACAAAAATTCCTTGACTATATTTTAACGTTTATATTATATTATAATTGTTGTTATGTTAAATTAATGTTTAAAATCTATATACGTGCTATAAATTTTAAGGAGTATAATTTATGGCAGTATATTTAGCAGAAGTTATAGGAACAATGCTTTTAATCATCTTAGGTGATGGTGTTGTTGCTAACGTAGTTTTAAAGAAAACTAAAGGAAATAATTCAGGATGGATAGTTATCACAACAGGGTGGGCTTTAGCAGTTGCAATTCCAGCGGCTATTTTCACAAGTGTTAGTGGAGCGTTATTTAATCCTGCGTTAACGATTGGACTAGCTTGTGTTGGTCAATTTGCTTGGGGAGAAGTTCTTCCTTTTATTATCGCACAACTTGTAGGAGCATTCCTTGGTGCAATCGTTGTTTATATAGTATATTACAACCATTTTAACGAAACTGAAGATCAAACTTCAAAGCTTGGTGTTTTTTGTACAATTCCAGAAATAAGAGATTTAAAAATAAACTTCTTAACTGAGTTTATAGGAACTTTTGTTTTAACTTTCTCTATACTTGGAATCGGAGCTCAAAACTTAGGTTACGGAGTTAAGGTTGTTATAGTTGCATTTTTAATTTGGGCTATAGGTATAAGTCTTGGTGGACCTACTGGTTATGCTATAAACCCAGCTAGAGATTTCGGTCCAAGACTAGCTCACGCTATATTACCAATCAAAGGTAAAGGTGATTCACAGTGGAGTTATGCATGGATTCCTATAGTTGCACCAATACTTGGTTCAATCTGTGGTGCTATAGTTTATACAAATATTTTTTAATAATTAAATTAGAAAAATGGTGTATTTTAAAGTTTTCTTTAGAATACACTTTTTTAACATATATAAGAGTATAAACTTAAATCTACTACAAATTTAAGAGTGCAATTTATCTTAAATCCTTTCAAGTAAGAAAGAGATTAAATAGAACTAGAGGCTAAAAAGCCCCTTTTAAAATACATAAAATAAAATCAAAAGATGAGAATTATAGGAGGATATATGGCTAGTTTACTTGATATTAGAGAAATAATTAATGTTGATACGTTTCAAAAGATTCAAGACGATATTGCAAAAGCTACTGAAAGTTCTATAATCACAGTTGATTATAAAGGTATTCCTGTAACTAAACACAGCAGATGTAGTGAGTATTGTACTCTTATTCGTGAAAAAAAAGAGTTTTCTAAGCTTTGCGAAAAGTGCGACTCTAGAGGTGGACTTGAAGCTGCAAGAGAAGGAAAGTTTTATATTTATAAATGCCATAGGGGTCTTATAGATGTCGCAGTGCCTATTATAATAGACGGACAATACTTAGGTGCAGTTATGGTCGGGCAAGTGCTTCTTAAAGATGATGAAGAACACGACATTGAAAGAGTATTAGTTAAAGACCTTAAGTACGACGAAGATGAAAAAGATAGAATAATTAAAGCTTATGAAAACATTCCTATGCTAAGCTATAAAAAAATCAAATCGATTTCAGAGATGATGTCTCATATAAGTAATTATATAGTTGAAGAAGCTATGCTTAAAAGAACTCAAAACGAGATCTATAAAAAGAATATTGAAATAGCTATAGCAGAGAGAGCTAAACTTGAACTTGAAGAAGAATATAGAGCAATCCAGTTAAAAGCACTTCAATCTCAAATAAATCCTCATTTTTTATTTAATGTTTTAAATAGCATATCTTCACTTGCAATAATTGAAGATGCACCTAAAACATCAGATGTAATTTATAATTTATCACATATTTTAAGATATACTCTTAAAAAAGCAAACAAGATAGTAAAAATACAAGAAGAAGTAGATAATATTAAAGCTTATCTTGAGATCCAAAAGGTCAGATTTGAAGATAGGATTAGATATAAGTTAGAAGTAGAAGAAAGCGTAAAAAACTTCCAAATACCTTTTTTAGCTCTTCAAGTATTTGTTGAAAACGCAGTTCTTCACGGTATTGAAGAAAAGGAGCAAGGCGGGTATGTTAACGTATTAATTTCTTCTTTAGGTGATAATATAAATATAAAAATAGAAGATGACGGAATCGGGATTTTAGAAGATAGACTACTTCAAATAAGAGAAGAAATAAAAAATAGAGATAAGATCGGCTTAGAAAAGATAGGGATTAATAACGTAAATAAAAGAATGTATTATTGCTTTGGAGACGATTATGAAATAAAAATAGATAGTCAAATAAGCAAAGGGACAGAAGTAAACATAATTATTCCGAAAAAAATATAAGGAGATAAGTTATGGTTAATGTAATGGTTGTAGATGATGAAAAGCTTGAAAGAGAAGTTTTAAAAGCTATTTTAGAAAAAAATGAAAGAATCTCTAAAGTTTACGAAGCAAAAAACGGTAAAGAAGCTTTAGAAATTAATAGAGAGTTTAATCCTGATATTATATTTATGGATATAAAGATGCCAGGGATAGATGGAGTTAAAGCTTTAGAACTTATAAAAAACGAATATCCAAACAAAAAAGTAGTAATGATCACAGCATATGATGATTTTGAGTTTATACATAAAGTTTTAGTACTCGGAGGAACTGATTATATACTAAAACCTATTAAGCCATCAAACATTATAGATATAGTAAACAATATCATTGATAAAATAAATACGAAATCAGTAGAAGTTTTAAGTGAAGAAGTAATAGTAAAAGAAGACAAAGAAGATTTAATTAAAAAGGGGAAAAAATTTATAAAAGATAATGTTTCAAAGCCTATAAAGCTAGAAGATATCGCATCTTTTTGCAATTTAAGCCCTAGCTATTTTAGTAGATTATTTAAAAAAGAAACTGGAAAAACTGTTATATCATACATAAACGAAGAAAAAATAGAAAAAGCAAAAGAGCTTTTAAAAAATACATATTTACCTATAATAAATATATCTTTAGATTTAGGTTTTGACGATTGCGGGTACTTTATAAGGGTATTTAAGAAAGCAACAGGGGTCACTCCTAAGGTCTTTAGAGAAGAAAAATAACTAAATTTGATAGAGATAAAACAAAAGCGATATGAAAATATCGCTTTTGTCATATAAAAATACAATTAAATAGTACAAATCTGTATAAAAAATAGGATTATTTTAACCTTTTCTAAAAATGGGATAAAATAATCCTATTTTTATCTTTTGCATTAGTCAAAAATTTAACATAACTGTGCGTTATTATTCAATGGCAAAAATGTGACTATGGTTTACAATCTAGACATAGATAAAAAATTAACAAATTAAATTTTTGAAAGCGAGGCTGATTTAAGTGAAATCTAAAAGATTCCAAGTATTATCAGAGCGTCCTGTAAATCAAGACGGACTTATCGGAGAATGGGCAGAAGAAGGATTAATAGCCTTAGATAACCCAAATGATCCTAAATCATCAATAAAAATAGAAAACGGACTAGTTGTAGAATTAGACGGTAAAAAAAGAGAAGACTTTGATATGATAGACAAGTTTATAGCTGATTATGCAATAAACTTAGAGGAAGCTGAAGATGCTATGAAGCTTTCAGCTACAGAAATAGCAAAAAAATTAGTTGATATAAATGTAAGCAGAGATGACATCGTTAAATTAACAACTGCAATCACTCCAAAGAAAGCTGTTGAAGTAATAGAAGAGATGAACGTAGTTGAGATGATGATGGCTCTTCAAAAAATGAGAGCAAGAAGAACTCCTGCAAACCAATGTCACGTTACAAACGTAAAAGACAACCCAGTACAAATCGCAGCAGATGCAGCTGAAGCAGCACTTAGAGGCTTCGCAGAGCAAGAAACTACAGTAGGTATCGTAAGATATGCACCATTTAATGCACTTGCTATTTTAGTAGGTTCACAAGTTGGTAGAGGTGGAGTTTTAACTCAATGTGCTGTTGAGGAAGCAACTGAACTTGACCTTGGAATGAGAGGACTTACAAGTTATGCAGAAACAGTTTCAGTATACGGAACAGAAGCTGTATTTACAGATGGAGATGATACTCCTTGGTCAAAAGCATTCTTAGCATCAGCTTATGCTTCAAGAGGACTTAAAATGAGATTTACATCAGGAACAGGTTCAGAAGCATTAATGGGATACTCAGAAGGTAAATCAATGCTTTACTTAGAATCAAGATGTATCTACATAACTAAAGGTGCTGGAGTTCAAGGACTTCAAAACGGAGCTGTAAGTTGTATCGGAATGACAGGGGCTGTTCCTTCAGGAATAAGAGCTGTACTTGGAGAAAACTTAATAGCTGCAATGCTTGATATAGAAGTAGCATCAGCAAACGATCAAACTTTCTCACACTCAGATATAAGAAGAACAGCAAGAATGCTTATGCAAATGCTTCCAGGAACAGACTTCATATTCTCAGGATATAGTGCAGTTCCAAACTACGATAATATGTTTGCTGGATCAAACTTTGATGCAGAAGACTTTGATGATTACAACATACTTCAAAGAGACTTAAAAGTTGACGGTGGAGTTAAGCCTGTAACAGAAGAAGAAACTATTAAAGTTAGAAATAAAGCAGCTAGATGTATCCAAGTTATATTTAGAGAATTAGGATTCCCAGATGTAACTGACGAAGAAGTAGAAGCAGCTAAGTAAAGAAATGCCAGACAGAAACATAGTAGAAGACTTAAAAGCAGCAGAAGAAATGCTTGAAAGAAGAATTACAGGATTAGATATAATAAAAGCTTTAAGCAAAAATAATCTTGAAGATGTAGCTAACAACTTACTTAACATGCTTAAGCAAAGAGTTACAGGAGATTATCTTCAAACATCAGCAATACTTGATAAAGACTTTAACGTTATAAGTGCTGTAAATGACATAAACGATTATATGGGACCTGGAACAGGTTATAGATTAGATGGCGAAAGATGGGAAGAAATTAAAAACGTTCCAACTGTAATGCAGCCAGAAGATATTAAGTAGGAGGAGACGACGGATGGAAAAGACTTTTATACCAGAACTTACTGTAAAGGAAGTTGGAGAAGCTAAGTCAAACGTTAGACCTGACGAAGTTGTTATAGCTTTAGGACCAGCTTTCCACAAACACCAAAACAAAACAATAGTTGATGTACCACATAGCGTAGCATTAATGGAAATGATAGCCGGAGTAGAAGAAGAAGGATTAACTGCAAGAGTAGTTAGAGTAATCAGAACTTCAGACGTATCATTTATGGCTCACGATGCAGCAGAATTAAGTGGATCAGGAATAGGAATCGGAATTCAATCAAAAGGAACTACAGTAATTCACCAAAAAGATTTACTTCCTTTAAATAACTTAGAGTTATTTTCACAAGCTCCACTACTAACTCCTGATACTTACAGATTAATAGGTAAAAACGCAGCAAAATATGCAAAAGGTGAATCACCAACACCAGTACCAGTTAAGAACGACCAAATGGTAAGACCTAAGTTTATGGCTAAAGCTGCATTACTTCACATAAAAGAAACTAAGTATGTAGATAACGGGAAAAAACCACTACAATTAGAAGTTAGCTTCTAAGAAGAAAGGATTGAAAGTATTATGGAAAAATTTACTGCAAAAGATTATCCTCTAACAGCTAAAAGAGGTAATGATATAACAACTCCAACTGGAAAAAAATTAAATGATATTACATTAGATAAAGTTCTAAATGGAGAAATAAACGCAGATGATATAAGAATCTCACCAGAAACTTTAGAGATGCAAGCTCAAATAGCTGAGAGCATGAACAGAGATGCAATCGCTAGAAACTTTAGAAGAGCAGCAGAACTTATAAGCGTTCCAGATGATAGAATACTAGAAATGTATAACGCATTAAGACCTTATCGTTCAACTAAAGAAGATCTATATGTTATAGCTGATGAACTTGAGCATAAATATGGAGCAAAAATAAACGCAGACTTCGTTCGTGAAGCAGCTGGTGTTTATGAGGAAAGAAAGAAGTTAAGAACTGAAGAATAATCAAGTGAGGTGTAACACGTGAAAATCATAGCAGGAATTGATATAGGAAACTCATCTACAGAAACAGCACTTGGTAGGGTAACTAAAGATGGATTTGAATTCTTAAGTAGTGGAATAATTCCAACTACAGGAATCAAAGGAACAGAAGAAAATATAAGAGGTGTAATAGATTCTTTAAATATGGCACTAAAGCGTGCAAATATTACTTTAGAAGAATTAGACCTAGTTAGAATCAACGAAGCTGCACCAGTTATTGGTGATGTAGCTATGGAGACTATAACAGAAACAATAATAACTGAATCTACAATGATAGGTCACAACCCAACAACTCCAGGAGGAATCGGTCTTGGAATCGGGAAAACTATCGACTTAGACAGTTTAGAAGAGATAGATGCAAATGATTTAAGTGAAGAAGAAAATGCATTTATACCACTTGTCTTAAAGGAAAAGAGTTTCTTAGAAGCTGTTTATAAAATAAACAAAGCTACTGAGAGAGGATTAAATATTAAGGCTTGTATAGTTCAAAGAGATGACGGAGTTTTAATAAACAATAGATTAAATAAAAAAATACCTATAGTTGATGAAGTATCTCTACTTGAAAAAGTTCCAGTTAACATGAGAGCAGCTGTTGAAGTTGCTGATAAAGGTTCAGTTATAAAGGAACTATCAAACCCTTACGGAATAGCAACTGTTTTTGGACTTACATCAGAAGAAACAAAGATGATAGTACCAGTATCAAGAGCACTTATAGGTAACAGATCAGCTGTAGTTATTAAAACTCCAGAAGGTGATGTTAAAGAAAAGAAAATACCAGCAGGAAAAATAAATATTACTGGATTTAAAAGAAAAGAATCTGTTGACGTTGAAGACGGAGCTAAAAAGATAATGGAAGCTGTAAGTCTTTGTACTCCGATTGAAGATTTAAGAGGAGACTCAGGGTCAAACGTTGGAGGAATGCTTGAAAAAGTAAGAGGAGTTATGGCTGAACTTACTAACCAAAGCGTTACTGACATAAAGATTCAAGACCTTTTAGCAGTAGATACATTTATTCCACAAAGAGTAAAAGGTGGACTTGCTAAGGAGTTTTCAATGGAAAATGCAGTAGGAATTGCTGCTATGGTTAAAGCTCACAAGTTACAAATGCAAATAATTGCAAAAAGCTTAGAAGATAAGCTTAATGTAAAAGTTGAAGTTGGTGGAGTTGAAGCCGATATGGCAATTAGAGGAGCTCTAACAACTCCAGGAACTAGCACACCACTTGCAATATTAGATATGGGAGCAGGTTCAACTGATGCTTCTATAATAAATAAAATGAGAGAAATAAACTCAATTCACTTAGCTGGAGCTGGGAATATGGTTACTATGTTAATTAAATCAGAACTTGGCATAGAAGACTTTAAACTAGCAGAAGACATCAAAAAGTACCCTCTAGCTAAAGTTGAAAGTTTATTCCATATAAGACATGAAGATGGAACAGTAGAATTCTTTGATAAACCACTAGATTCATCAGTGTTTGCAAAGATAATAATAATAAAAGACGGAAACTTAATCCCAATAGATGGTCAAAATTCTCTTGAAAAAATTAAGAGCGTTAGAAGAACAGCTAAAGAAAGAGTTTTTGTAACTAACTGTTTAAGAGCTTTAAAGAGCGTTTCACCAACAGGAAACATAAGAGACATCGAGTTTGTAGTTTTAGTTGGAGGATCTTCATTAGATTTTGAAATACCAGAACTTGTAACAGATGCACTTTCACATTACGGAGTAGTTGCAGGTAGAGGAAATATAAGAGGAGTAGAAGGACCTAGAAATGCAGTAGCGACAGGACTTGTACTTGCTTATGAAGGAGATGCATAATTTATGAAAAAAGATTATAGCGCTCCTAGCATAATGGTATTTTTAAATGAAAAAGTAGAAGAAGAAACTATTTTAGAAGTGCTTTATGGAATAGAAGAAGAAGGAATCCCTTTTGCCCTTAAAAAAGAAATAGATGATGATTCAAAAAAGTTAGCACATTTAGCATCTAACAGATCAAAGCTTTCTGTTGGAATAGGAATAGACTCAAAGGGAAACATAAGTTTAACAACTGATAAATTAAAAGAAGATTCACCCTTATTTATAGATAGTATAAATAAGAGTGAAACTACCCTTAGAAGCCTTGGAGCTAACGGTGCAAGATTAGTAAAAGGTATGCCCCTTAAAAACCTTTAACAAAAGGAGAATTTTTATGAATATCTACACAAAAACAGGTGATAAAGGTCAAACAGCACTTTTCGGAGGAAGCAGAGTTAAAAAATCTGACTTAAAAGTGGAATCTTACGGAACTATAGATGAATTAATTTCATTTATAGGAATAGCTTACGCTGAAATAGAAGGGAAAAGAGAAAAAGACCTTCTTAGAAAAATTCAAGTAGAGCTATTTATGTTAGGTGCAGAACTTGCAAGTGACGAAAAGGGCTTAGAACTTTTAAAAGATAAGATACAAAAAGAGCATATAGAATGCTTAGAAAACGAAATCGATCACTATATGGAAATAGCAGGACCCTTAAAAGAATTCGTAATACCAGGAAAAAACAAATCATCAGCTTACCTTCACGTAGCTAGAACTATAGCTAGAAGAGCTGAAAGAAATATGACATTACTAGATGAAACTATCTCTTTAAGAGAAGAAATCAAAAAGTATATTAATAGACTTTCAGATTGCCTATTTGCAGTAGCAAGGTATGAAGAAGTTAAGTAATAAAGGAGGTAACTTTATGAAAAAGTTAAACGAAGTAAAAGAGTTAAGCTTAGAAGTAGTTAAAGAAATGGCTAAAGCAGCTGAAGAAAAGGCTAAAGAAATGAACGTACCAGTTTGTTTTGCAGCTGTAGACAAGGGAGCTAATTTAATGCTTATGCACAGAATGGAAGATGCATTCGTAACAAGCATTGAAATAGCTATAAACAAAGCTTTCACAGCAAATTGCTTAAAGCAAGGAACACACGAAATAGCTGAGTGTGTAAAACCAGGAGAAAGCCTTTATGGTTTACAATTAACAAACAACTGTAAGATAGTACCTTTTGGTGGTGGATTCCCAATAAAGGTTGATGGACAAGTTGTTGGAGCAGTTGGCGTAAGTGGCGGAACTGTTGAAGAAGATATGGCTATAGCAACTGCTGCTGTAGAAGCTTTTAATAGAGCATAATAATTTAAGCTAATATATATTTTAATTTATATAAATAACAGATAAAATGGAGGAAATAAAAATGAGAATGTATGATTATTTAGTACCAAGCGTAAACTTTATGGGAGCAAACTCAATAACTGTAGTTGGAGAAAGATGTAAAATCTTAGGTGGAAAAAAAGCTCTTATAGTTACAGATAAATTCTTAAGAAGCATGAAAGGTGGAGCTGTTGAATTAACAGAGAAATACCTTAAAGAAGCAGGAATAGAAGTTGCTTACTATGATGGAGTAGAACCAAACCCAAAAGATACTAACGTAAAAGACGGATTATAAGTATTCAAAAACGAAAACTGTGATATGATCGTAACAGTTGGTGGAGGAAGCTCACACGACTGCGGTAAAGGAATCGGTATCGCTGCAACTCACGAAGGAGATTTATATGACTATGCAGGTATAGAAACTTTAACTAATGCATTACCTCCAATCGTTGCTGTAAACACAACTGCTGGAACTGCATCAGAAGTTACAAGACACTGCGTTATCACAAACACAAAAACTAAAGTTAAATTCGTTATCGTAAGCTGGAGAAACCTTCCTCAAGTTTCAATAAACGACCCAATATTAATGGTTGGAAAACCTGCTGGATTAACTGCTGCAACAGGAATGGACGCTTTAACTCACGCTGTTGAAGCTTACGTATCAAAAGATGCTAACCCTGTAACAGATGCTGCTGCTATCCAAGCTATCAAATTAATATCACAAAACTTAAGACAAGCTGTAGCACTAGGAGAAAACTTAGTAGCTAGAGAAAACATGGCTTACGGTTCATTACTTGCAGGTATGGCATTTAACAATGCAAACTTAGGATATGTTCACGCTATGGCTCACCAATTAGGTGGATTATATGACATGCCACACGGAGTAGCAAACGCTATGTTATTACCACACGTATGTAAATACAACTTAATAGCTAACCCTCAAAAATTCGCTGATATAGCTGAGTTTATGGGAGAAAATATCACTGGATTATCAGTAATGGACGCTGCACAAAAAGCAATCGATGCTATGTTCAGATTATCACAAGATATCGGAATCCCAGCTAGATTAAGAGATAAAGGAATCAAAGAAGAAGATTTCGAATACATGGCTGAAATGGCACTTAAAGATGGAAATGCTTTCTCAAACCCAAGAAAAGGTAACGAAAGAGACATCGTTGAAATATTCAAAGCTGCATTCTAATTGGAAAATAGCTTAAAGTAAACATTAATAAATTAAAAATAACGCACGATATATAGATTTTAAACAACAACAACATATAACAACAAACATAAAACCACTTTGCTTCATGCAAGGTGGTTTTTATGTATTTGAAAGTATAAGGATTTGTAGAAAAATGGGTAAGTTAAATTAAAATATTTTATAAGCTAAAACTACAGGTATTTAGCTGTAGCATAGGGCTTAAATAATAGCCTTCTCTATACAATAATAAAAAAATTAAAATCCTAAAAAAACTACAACATTGTTACGAGAAATTATTGGTACAAGGGATTTTCGCTATATGTGGGTAAATTTTTGATGTTTTGGACAAGTAAAAATTATTTTGACAAACTATAAAAACTAAATCATAGTAGACAAGTAGTTATACTAAGGACAAGCTATTGAAATATACTTGTATTAGGATTAAAGTAAAAGTAAAACTAAATTACTTTTATACAAAAAATAGAGCTTATAAGATTAGATAAAATAGTATGTTTTTCATAGGATCCTTCGTAAATATAAACAAACCAATTCAAATAAACTTGAAGATATTTTGTAGCAACGCTTCTAAATTTTCTAAGCCATCTTCTTAAATTCAATATAAAATCAGAACAATTACTAAGTAAAATTTCACTTTCTTCTTTAGAAATTTCTAGTTCTTTATTTTTATGAAGAGAGTAGTTTAATTTTTTTGATACAAGATAAGAAAATCTATCTTTACCTGGCAGGAAATAAGTATTAAATACAGGATTAAACTCATTTAATAAATTCTCTATAGATTCCTTTGTAGGGCTCATAGAATCAAAGGATATCTTAGCTAGAGAGTAATTGTTTTTGTTAATAGTTGTAGCTACAAAGATATTTTTTCTTCTAGAAATAGTGCAAACAGGGGGAGTCTTTTGGCCCTTAAAGTTTTCTAAGAACTTAGTATGTCTCATAGCTGTAACTATATGAGTTCTTCTAGAATCTGTATAAGTTTCTATATGTTTAAGTATTTTATGTCTCCATCTAAACGATGTTTCTATGCAGATATTTAATCTATATGCACAATCCCGTATTGTAGCACCAGATAGCATAAGACGAGTGTATTTATCCCAAAGGTTTACGCTTTTTCTAGTGTTATGCCAGACAAGTCCAGTTCCTTCATTAAAAGTTTTAAGACAATCTTTGCATTGGTACCTTTGGACATTCCTATATTTACCGTATTTAATAAAATGTTTTGAATCGCAATGGGGACAAGCCTGTGTATGTACCATAATCTCACCTCGAAAAATTCTGAAATTTTTAGTTATTTTGATTATGGACATAAAAAAGTGCCTTTATTCAGGTGATTTTAGTAAAATACCAACAAAGAAGCAAAACAATGTTGTAGTGGAAGTGAGAATTACTATAAAACTATATTAGTGGAGGTGCCTTGAAATATTTAACATACTATTTTAAAAAAGGAATATTATGTTAAAATGGTATTGAGTATATTGGGCAAGGGGCATACCTTACAAGAGTCAAAAATAGTACAGAAAAATAAGGAGGGGTGCCATATGATTAAAAAGTTTATTAAACATATGAGAAGAAGATTTAGTGGTATTACCTTAAATATTGGCATAATTGGATTTAACTTTGATAGTGTTGGCTCTTGTCGAGTATATTATTTAAAGTGAATAAATTATATGATAAATCTAAGTTCTAATGAAATTTAATACTATTTAAAGGAGTGGTAGGAAGTTTGAAATTTATAATAGAACCATTTAAAGGAGCTAAACCAATACTATTTAATATGACTAGTAAAGAGATAGAAGCGATAGTTTCTATTAAACCGTTTAAATTTGTAAAGACTGATGAAGATAGTGTAATTACAGATGACTTTGAAAAATTTCATATATATTATGATGATGAATATATATGTCAAGGTATAGAAATATTTGAAGAAGATAATAGTGTTTATTTCCAAGACAAAGATTTATTTAATATGACGTTTAAAGAAATAGAGAAATTGTTTAAAAATAGTGATAACGAAATTGAATATGACGAAGGGATTACTTCAAAAAAGTTCGGTATAAGTATTTATGCACCTGATTATAAAGAAGAACCTAATAGTAAAGTTGAAGCGATTTTTATTTTTTCTAAAGATTATTAAAAATAAAGAGAAAATGTACTTAAAACATTTTCTCTTTTAAGATAAATCCAGATGCTGTATTATATATTATTAATATCTTTAACTATTAAAGTTTTTTGTGCAGGAGTTAAGTTTTCATATTCTTTTTTTAGAGCATCTTTATTTTTATCAGTAACATTTTCTAGTTTTTTATTAAATTCATCTGCTATTTTAAAGTCATTATCTACAGATTCTTTAGTTTCTCCGTATGCTTTTAATGTAGCTAAAGATACTAATAGTTTTTCTTTGTTAGATACTTTATCTTGATCTTCTTTAGATAACTTTTCAAAATCTTCATTTACCTTATCTACTTCTGACTTTTGGTTTTCAGTAAGATAAGCTGGATTTGGCAATTTATCTATTGATTCTTTTACAGTATCAACAGTTATACCAGAAGTTTCGCAGCCAACTAACCCAAAAGAAAAAATAGAAAGACATAAAACTAAAAATAAAGCTTTTTTATTAAGTTTAGTATTTTTCATAAAAATCCCCCCTATAATTTAGAATTATGCTTAACAGGAGTTTGAGCAGTAGTTGCAACGATTAATTTATCATTTAACTCTTTAGTTTTCTCTTGAGCATAATTTGCCATTTTTTCAGTATATTTGTTCATCTCTTCAGAAGCTTTTTTAGGGTCTTTTTTAACTAAATCTTTAAAATGCTCAGTATTTTTATCTAATTCCTCATCAAGTTTTGCTTCTAAAGCAGTACTTAAAGGTTTAGTATACATTCCTTGAAACCTATCATAATAAGGCTTAGTCATAGCCGCAGCTTTTCTGTAAGTCCAATAAGCTGATTCATCATCAGGCTTGTTAGTTCCTTTTTGATAATCTTTAGGTGTTTCTGTTATACCAGAGTAGAAAGGAACATAAGTGCTTCTATCTGATACTCCTAAAGCTAAGTATTGAATACAGCCTACTTCTTTAGGTAAGTTTTGTTTACATTGAATTATGTGTGATTCCATAGTTTGAGGAACACTTATAGGTCTATATTGATCTTTGTATTCTCCAAACGGATCATAAGGAGTTCCATCAAAGTGAGAACGCAAAACGGTTTTAACATCGTCTACAGAAACTTTTTGATCAGGTTTTAAGAAAGTTTCAAAATCATGGCTTGTGATTTTTTGCTCCTTTGAGGGAGTTAAAATTCTTTGCCCATCCCACATCCTTGGATAATTATATTTTGCATCTTCTTCATTATCAGTTCCGTAAGCTAGCTTAAAACTAAATCCGCCATCAGTTTTATCATTATAAAGTCCATTATCTTTTGCAAACTCTATTAAATCTTTAGAACCTAAAAAGTTTTCAGTATCATTTAAATCAACGTTTCCTATAACTAGTTTGTTTGGAATAACTGCATAGCAATCATCAGGAACTCTTCTAGCTACCCAGTGGTGTCCAGAACCATTTTCTACATACCATATTTCATTTTTATCAGATATTATAGTTCCATTTACCTCACTAGCTCCTTTAGTTTCTATTATTTTTCCTAGAAGCTCAGCTCCTTCTCTTGCAGTTTTAGCTCTTCCTAAAAGGATTGTAGCTATAGAATCTTCCCCAATACCGTTTTCTACTAAGGGGTCAGCCTTTAAAGCTTTATCGTTTGCAGTAGCACTCTCAGTAGCACTAACGCAAACACCATTAGTATTTATCCCATCTTCATAATAGTTACCAGCACTTTGATCCCAATCTGGAGTTGCTGTGTATTTAAGGGTTTCTTTTGGCATAGGGTATGTAAATCCATTTCCTTTAGATACATACATAGCACCATCTTTAAAAGTTTCGCTTGGTATTACTACAAAGCGTTTAGTCCAAGCTGTTTTAGCATCCTCATTTCTAGCTATAATTGTAGAACCATCTACAGTTGCATCTTTGCCTACTAAAACAGTAGTGCAAGCATAAGTTGCAAGAGGAATTGTTGCAGTTATAATTAATGTAGAAATAAGTGAAATTAAAAATTTTTTTAACATATTATCACCTCTCATACCTTCTGTAATTTAATTTTATTCCTCTAAAATTACCAAAACAATAAAAATAATAAACGTTTACACTAAGTTTTGCTTTTAAAGTTTAAAGAGAAAACTTTATAAAAAATATCTTTTAAAAATTTGTCTAATTTATATAAAAGTGCGGGAAAAATTTTAAAATAAATACAATACCTTTATAAAAAGCACAGAAAATGTTAAATGTTCGCTATATATGAACAAAATATAAACAAATTCATTGACATGTCACAATTTGTTAAATTAAAATGAATTTAAAGATTGGATTTTTAAAGAAATACAATATATGGTTAAAAATTATTATTTATTACTACATATAGTTTAAACGCAGTAAGGGTTATATCAAAGAAAAGGGAAGATTATAATTAAAAATTATAATATAAATTGAATATCTTAAGGGGAGAAGTGAAGGTATGAAAAGAAAATTTTTAGCAATGGCACTTGCAACTGTTATGACAGCTTCTATTTTTGTAGGCTGTGGTAGTGACAAAAAGGAAGGGGCTTCTGATAAAGATACTGCTAAGTTAGTAACTGAAATTAAAGAGCCTGTAACTATTGAAATGTGGCACTACATGAATGGAAAACAACAGGAAGTATTAAATGGTCTTATTGATGAGTTCAATAAAACTAATGGAAAAAATATAACTGTTAAAGGGGTAAGCCAAGGTTCTATTCCAGATTTAAATAAAAAGGTTGTAACAGCTTCACAATCAAATTCATTACCAGCTATAATAAACGTTTATCCAGACGTAGTTACTGGTTTAATTGAAGGTGGGAAAATTTTTGATTTATCAGGGTATGTAAATAGTCCTGAAGTAGGAATGGCATAATATATTAAAAACGACTTTATTCCATCATTTGTAGAAGAAGTTAGTCAATGGGAAGGTAAGCAATATGGAATGCCTTTAACAAAATCTACAGAAGTAGTTTATGTTAACAAAACTCTTTTAGAAAAGCTTGGATATAAAGTAGAAGATATTCAAAACATGACAATGGATAAATTAATATAAGTATCTAAAAAAGCAAAAGAGAAACTAGATATTCCAGGATTCGGTTTTGACAGTAGTTCAAATGCTTTCATTTCATCATTAAAGATGGATGGAAAAGATTTCGTTGAAATAGACGGTAAAGTTAATGTAGATAATGAGTGGGTTAAAGAATATATGAAATTCTACCAAGAAAACAACCAAAAAGGATATTTAAGAATTCCAGGAGAAGATAAATACCTTTCAGGTCCTTTCTCAAACCAAAAAGTTTTAATGTACCAAGGTTCAACAGCAGGTGCATCACATATTAAAACTGATGGTAAGTTTGAAATCGCTGTAGTTGAAGCTCCAGTATTTAAAGATAAGAAAAATGCAGTTATCCAACAAGGTGCTTCATTATTTGTAACAAACGATGTTAAAGCAGAGCAGCAATATGCAGCTTATGAGTTCATCAAATTCATGACAAACAAAGAAAACAGTGCAAAATTCGCTGTAGAAACTGGATACTTACCAGTTAGAAAATCATCAGCAGATACAGATACAGTTAAAAAAGCTATAGAGAAAAAAGATTCATTATACGGTGCAATCTATCCAGTAGCTCAAAAATCTTTAGAGTATTCTTACTACACACCAGCTGTAAACAATGCTCAATCAGCTAGAAATGTAGCTATGGAAAAATATGATGCATTTATGAAAGGCGACATAAAAGATATAGATACTTTTGTTAAAGAATTACAAGCAGACGTTACTACTTCAATAGGTAGAAAATAAATTATAATAAGAGTCAATGTTTCTAATTAAAGAAGCATTGGCTCTTTTTACATGTAAAAATTGGAGTAAGTGAATATATACTAAGAGAAAGTAAAGATAAGAAAATAATAAAGTTAATTATAGTATTGTATATGAGGTTTGTATTAAAAAAACAAGAAATGATAAAATAGAGAGAGAGCAAGTCCTATTATTTAAAGAAATAAGACCCTTAAAAAGAATAATGATATAGCAAGAAAATAAAATTAAAGTGAGGAAATTTAATGGAAATAAACAAAGAGGTTGTTGAGAGAATAAAAAAAATTAAATGGTTTCAAAATTGTAGATGTAACTTGGGTATAGAACTTATATATGATGTAAGTTATGAAAAAAATATAGACAGTTTAATTAAGCTTATTAGTAGTACCGGATGGGAAAATATAAGTTTGGAAGAACAGAATAGATTAACAGAGTATTTATTTAAGAATTATCCTGATAAATATCATCAAGTATGGAATGACGTGGTTAGAGATATAACGAAAAATATATTGCCAGGGATTAAAGAAAATATAATAAATAATGCAAAGGAATTTAAGTTAAATAAAGAGGAAATTGTATCTCAGATAGAATGGGATATACTTGGGATAATAATGGCATACACTTATTATAACTATATGAAGCCAACTTTCTATGGGGAAATACTTAAAATATATGAAATTGGTAATATCCCTTGTGGATGGAAAGGAACATATCCTAATGGTAAGATAATAGTTTATTAAGGGAGTGGATTAAATGAATATATTAAAGGAGTTAAGTAGTAATTATAGAATAGATGCAAGTAAATCAGCTTCAAATAATAAAGAAATAGAAAAATTAATTAAATTCTCAAAGTTACAAATTCCAGAAGATTTTTTGGAAGTAATAAGAGAGTTAACAGAGGTAGAAATTAATGTTGATGGAGAAAAATATATTAGAATATGGGGAGCAGATGGCTGCATAGAAATGAATGAAGCATATAACATACAAGAAAGCATACCAAATTCATTAGCAATAGCTGATGATGAAGGTGGTAATGCATTAATTTATACAGAAGGTAAAAATGGACTAGGGTTGTATGTAATATCATTTAGTGATTTGGATGTTGATGAATTGAAATATGTAGCAGAATCTTTAAGTGATTTACTAATAAATAATACTGGTATAGATGTCATAAAGAATTGTTAGAATAATACTAAATTCATAAAAATAAGATTTAAGTACAATATACAAAAACAACCTATAGTAGTATAGAAAATGTTATATTATATAAATAATATAGGAAAAGATAAATGGTAGATAGAATCTATAAATATAACATTTTATTTTAATCTAAAGTAGATCTACATATTAAGAAAAAACCCCAGTCTTTGTGACTGGGGCTTTTTTAATCTTCTGTTCTTATATAAGTTACTTGAACTATATCTCCAAAAGTCTCTTTTTTGATTAAAGATAATTGAGTTAAAGGTCTATTATCTTTAAATAAAGATATTCCACCACCTAGTATAGTTGGAATTATTGAGACTATGTATTCATCTATTAGGTTTTGTTTTATAAATTCGTCGATAAGTTCAGCTCCGCCTAAAAGCCAAATATCTCTACCTTCATTTTTTCTTATGTCCTTTAAGAATTCAGCTGCATTTCTGTTTACAACTTTAATATTCTCACAAGCCTTTTGTAGAGTTTGTGAAAATACATAGGCATCCATATCTTTGTATGGCCAGTTTCCAAAGGTTAAAATTTGCTCATAGCTCTTTCTACCCATGATTACAGTATCTACAGTTTGAGAAAACTCACAAAAACCATTATCGCTACCGTCGCCTTGAACTTGATTAAGCCAATCCACGCCGCCATTAATATCTGCTATATATCCGTCTAAAGACATTGCAACATACAGTACACATTTTCTTTTATCCATAAGTCTTCCTCCTAAACGACAATAATGCATTTATTATAGCATCTAAATGATTTGTAGCCTAGAGGTAAATTAATAATAAATTATTAATAATATTTACTAATCATGACCTATAATATCTTTAATTTCATTTTTATAAGGATCAGCTTTAGCACCAAAGATTGCTTGAATTCCGTTTCCAACTTCAACCACTCCAGCTGCACCTAAATCTTTAAGGGCATCTTTATCAACCTTACCTTTATCATTAACTTCAACTCTAAGTCTAGTTATACAAGCATCGACACTTACGATATTTTCTTCTCCACCTAAAGCAGCTAAAACTAAAGGTGCATTATCTTTAATTTCGTTTCCGGTAGAAGCAGCTCTAGATAAACCTACAGCGCCAGCTGCAGCTGTTGCTCCTGCGATTCCAGACTTTTCTATAAAGTCTGCCTTACTATAAAGCTTATCTTCTGAAGATTCATCTCTTCCTGGAGTTTTTAAATCTAGTTTTTTAATTAAGAAAAGGAATACGAAGTAATAAACTATAGCGTAAGCTATACCTACTAAAACTATCATAAGCCAGTTAGTTGGAACTCCAGCACCAGAAGGTAATAGTCCAAATAAAGTAAAGTCAATTATACCTCCAGAGAAGGTCATTCCAACAAATACGTTTAGCAGATCCATAAGTAAAAAGGATATCCCAGCTAAGACGGCATGAACTACGTAAAGTGCAGGTGCAACAAAAAGGAATGTAAACTCTATAGGTTCAGTAATACCTGTAAGCATAGCTGTAATTCCAGCAGAAAGTAAAAGAGAACCTACTATCTTCTTTTTAGAAGGAAGGGCAGCTCGATACATAGCAAAGGCAGCAGCAGGTAGACCAAATATCATAAATGGGAATTTACCTGCCATAAACCTAGTAGTTCCAGAAACTACAGTTCTCATAGTTTCAGAACTTGCACCTACTAAATCGTTAAGGCTTGATAATTGAGCAAAGTATGCAGTATTAGCACCATCTATAACTTTCCAAGCGCCATCTACTAGGATGTTTGCTTGAACGAAAGAACCAAACCAAAATGGAGTATAAAATACGTGATGAAGTCCAAATGGAATTAAAGACCTCTCAATAAGTCCGTAGAAGAAGGTTCCTATAAATCCAGCTTCACGAACAAACTCAGCAAGAAGAGAAATACCATCTTGAACTAAAGGCCAAAGGAAGGCTAAAAGAGCGCCAACAAAGGCCATAACTATAGAAGTTATTATAGGGACAAACCTAGCTCCTGCAAAAAAGCCAAGTATTTGAGGAAGTTCTATTCTATGATACCTGTTATGTAAAATAGCAGTTATAATTCCTGAAATAATACCGCCAAACACAGACATATTAAGAGTAAAGATTCCAAGGTTTGTAGTTACGTACGCACCGTAATCTCCTACAGCATCCTTTGTTACTACACCTAGTTGTGTGTAGCCTAGTGAAAGAAGTGTTGAGATAACTTGATTCATTATAAGGAATCCAAAAACAGAAGCTAAGGCTGCTGTTCCTTTGTCTTTGTTTGCAAGACCTATAGCTACTCCAACAGAGAAAAGTAAAGGCAAGTTACCAAATACGATATCTCCAATATTTTTCATTATAGTTAATATAGAGGTAACTACTGGGATGTTTACGAAGGAGATTAATGGCTCGTAGATGGAAGGGGCATTATCGAGTCCAGCTATACCTAGTAAGGCACCACCAATTCCAAGCAGTATTCCTGCTATAGGTAAAGCTGCAATTGGTAGCATAATAGCTTTCCCTATTCTTTGTAAAGTTTGTAACATTTTAAATCCTCCTTTAAAATAATCTAAATATAAAATATTTTACAAAGGGTAGTATGTGCAAAAGTTAGGACTTAAATACAAAACATGTTTCTTTTTATATATAAAAAAAGTGGCTTTAGCCACGATATCTAATAACCTCTCTTTTTTAATTTGTAAACCCATATTGAAGTATTTACATTCAAGATCGTGATAACTGTAAATTTTATGCTTTTCTACACATTAAAAAAAGTGGCTTTAGCCACGATATCTAATAACTTCTCTTTTTTAATTTGAAAACCCTTATTGAATTATTTAAATTCAAGTTCTTGATAACTTAAAATTTTATGTTATTCTACACATTAAAAAAGAAGAGCTAATAATAGCTCTTCTTTACCAAAAAGGGTTTAACACAATTTAAAATTTATGCTGTTATATATTTAAGGTTTTGACTAATTATTTTGGCGAAAAGTTTAGTCAATTCCTAGAATGTCTTTAATTTCGTTTTTGTAAGCATCAGCTTTAGCTCCGAAGATAGCTTGAACTCCGTTACCAACTTCAACAACTCCAGCTGCGCCTAAATCTTTAAGTGAATCTTTTTCTACTTTTGATTTATCTTTAACTTCAACTCTTAATCTAGTGATACAAGCGTCAACACTTACTATGTTTTCTTCACCGCCTAGTGCAGCTAAAACAAGTGGTGCATTATCTTTTATTTCATTACCAGATTTTTTAACAGTTTCCTTTGAACCGTTTGGTGCAATACCTTTAGATTCTTGGAATTCTTTTTTGCTGTGTAATTTAACTTCTTCTCCTTCTTCTTCTCTACCTGGAGTTTTTAAGTTAAACTTCTTAATTAAGAATGTGAATAAGAAGTAGTAGATAACAGCGTAAACTAATCCTACGATAATAATCCAGTACCAGTTAGTTGGAACTCCAGCACCAGCTGGTAATAAACCAAATAGTGAGAAGTCGATAAATCCACCTGAGAATGTCATACCAACAAATACATTTAAGATATCCATAAGCATAAATGAGATACCAGCTAATACACAGTGTACAGCATATAATGCAGGTGCAACGAATAAGAATGTAAATTCAAGTGGCTCTGTTATACCAGTTAAGAATGAAGTAACACCAGCTGAAATCATAAGTGATGCAACTAATTTCTTTTTGCTAGGTTTTGCGCATCTGTACATTGCAAATGCAGCAGCAGGTAAACCAAACATCATGAATGGGAATTTACCAGCCATAAATCTAGTAGTTCCTGAAACTACTTGTGCCATAGTTTGAGTGCTAGCTCCAACTAAGTCTGACATGCTTGATAATTGAGCAAAGTATGCAGTGTTAGCACCATCTATAATAGTGTTAGCACCATTTATAATAACGTCTGCTTGAACAAATGATCCAAACCAGAATGGTGTGTAGAATACGTGATGTAATCCAAATGGAATAAGTGCTCTTTCAATTACTCCATAGAAGAAAGTTCCTATAAATCCAGCTTCTTTAACTAAGTTAGCTAGTCCCATAATTCCATTTTGTACAAATGGCCAAGCGAATGCTAAAACTCCACCAACTAAAGCCATAACTAATGCAGTAACTATAGGTACAAATCTAGCACCTGAGAAGAAACCGATAACAGCTGGTAATTGAATGTTGTAGAACTTGTTATGAAGCATTGCAGTTATTATACCAGTTATAATACCTCCAAACACTGACATGTTAAGTGTGAATATACCAACGTTTGTAGTAACGTAAGTTCCGTATTCACCAACATTACCAGGAGTTAATACTCCAAGTTGAGTAACACCTAAAGCTAAAAGTGTTGAAATAACTTGATTCATTACTAAGAAACCAAATACTGAAGCAAGACCTGCAGTACCTTTGTCTTTGTTAGCAAGACCAACTGCAACACCTACAGCAAATAAAATTGGAAGGTTTCCAAAAACTATATCCCCAACATTTTTCATAACAGTTAAAATTGCTGTAACAGCTGGGATTGTTATAAATGAGATTAATGGTTCATATACTGATGGTGGATTTTTAAGTCCAGCTATACCTAATAAGGCACCACCAACACCAAGTAAAATACCTGCGATTGGTAAAGCTGCAATTGGAAGCATGATTGCTTTACCTATTCTTTGAAGCGTTTGTAACATAAATAAGTCCTCCTTATATAAATTAATATAAAAAAATAAATAAATAGTAAACCAAAACATATGCTTGTCTTAAAAAAGCAAAACAAAAAAGACTTAAATGAAACTACAGGCTTTAAGGAGATATAAACATATAAAATATCTCTTAAAAACTGCTTTAACAGAATCATTTAAGTCTTGCCTAATTCAATAGTAACAAGCTAATTATTTAGTTTGTACCTAGATAATATCATGAAAACGTTTTGTTGTAAATACCTATTTTAAAATTTTTGTAACAAAATTTTAATAATATAAATAATATATATTGATGTGATTTTGTTAGGCAGAAGATCTCCTTTACTTAATTTAAATAAACCGAGCAGTTTAGCTTGGTTTATTTTTTTTAGAGATAATACAACAATAATAAATAAAAAATACTCTTTTATAATAATAGAAGAGGTAATATTTTAAATTTCACATAAATAAAGATATGTTTAAAAATTATGTAGAATATAAAACATAATATTAAAAATAAATGCAAGGAGTAGGCTTTATTTATAAAGGTTAGGATAATTAAATTTAAAAATAAAGAAAAAATAAAGAAATTACAGTTAAAATATAGATGCATAAAGGTTCAAAATCGGTTAAAAAGAGGAGGAAAAGGGTGAAAAGCATGTATAATATTAGTTTAAATTGTTATAAAATCAATGTAAATTGTATTTGAAAAAGAGATAAAATTAGTATAAAATAAGGTTAAACGATGTTCAAAATATGCTAGAGAGGAGAAGATAATATAATGCAAAAAAGTGATATAAGGCTATATTACAAGAATCAATTAGAGTTAGGATATGCTTTAAGAGATTATATAGACGCATATTTTCAAGATAAAGTACAAGACGCAGAATTAGAAGAAAAAATTCTTTCAGTTATAGAAGCAAATAAAACTAAGTTTTATAAAGGGGAGGCTATAGCTCAAAAGCCAAAGCAAATCTTAGGTAAGGCGAGGTTAGATATCCTAAATAACATACTTAGTAAGAATAGTAAGGGGGGGGACAAATGAAGAAGGTAGCTGTTTTAAATAACAAGGGTGGTGTTGGAAAAAGCACTGTAGCTGTACAAATTTCACACGGATTAGCTAAACTTGGATTTAAAGTAGTTTTAGTTGACTTAGATGGTCAGAATGATTCAAGCTTATTTTTAGGAATTTCAGAAGATAAGTATAATAAAACATTCTATGATTTAATTAATAAAAGAGACAACGTCGACTTAAAAGATTGCATAATAAGTGCAAGAGAAGGTTTAGATCTTATTCCAAACTCTCATATAGAAGAAATAAATTCAGAATTTTATAGAGAAACTAGAATTGATTTAGTACTTAATGAAAAATTAGCGGGTCTTGAAGACTTAGGATACGATTACGTAATTGTTGACTGTGGACCTCAAAGAACTAAGATAAACGATGCAGTTTTATGCTATGTAGATCACATAGTTATGCCAGTTCAAGTTGAGGCGGCAGCTGTTAGAGCATGCGGAAGTATCTACGAATATCTTTCAGATTTAAGATTAACTCCTGAAAAGATTTCACTTATAATTCCAAACATGTACGATAAAAGAACAAAGGATGCTAAAGAGAACCTTAACTTCTTACACGAGTTCTTCGGAGATGAAGGAATAGTTACAGACCCAATTAATAGAAGAGTTAAAATAACTGAAGCTGGAAAAATGGGTAAAACTGTTTTTGAATATGATGAAGAAGCAGCTAACCAATTCTTCAAGGTTCTTGAAAGGCTGGTGGGAAGCATTGCCTAAAGGAAAGATGGATATTAATCAGAACTTTGAAATGCTTAAAGCTCAAATGCAAGCTAAAAGAAAAAAGGCAGAAGAGCAAAGCAAAACCAAGGAAGAAGATAAGGTTAATGACATTGTTCAAAATGAAGAACCTGCTGCAAATAAAAAACCTAAAGCTAAAAAAGCTAAAAAGCAAGTAATAAAAGAAGAAATTATTAAAGAAGAACCTGTACGTAGTGAGGTAGAAATACCTGTAAAAGCTGCAAAATCTTCAGTTGAAATAGTAGAAGAAAAAGAAGAACCAAAAAAAGTAGCAGTTGATACTTTGAAGAGTTTAGACGAAGCTAAATATATAGACGAATCCTCTAAAAACTCTAATACTCAGCCTTTAGAGGAATACGAAGAGGAAATAGTAGAACCTGTAGCACCTATTAAAAGGGAAGTCTATAAAGAGGACGAGCCTGTATATAGAGAAGAAAAATCAAGGGAAGCATCAGTTAAAATTACTATTAAAAAGATAGAAAAACCTGAAGCTCCTAAGAGAGCAACTTATTACCTAATGAATGATACTATAAAGAAAATTGAAAAAATTTCTAAGATAACAGGAATGGGTAAGTCTAAACTAGTTCAAACTTTATTAGACCAAGCATTAGAAAATCTTGAAATAGAAAAATAAAAAGATATTGCGCTAATTTTAGTGCAATATCTTTTTTTTTATAAGTTTTTATTTTTCAATATAATATGCAAAAATTAAGTCTATTACAATCATAAGATTAGTTCTAGGGGTTATATCATAGCCGTTTAAGGTAGATTTTTCAGTATAAGTTGTAATTGGGAAAGTAACTAGGTTCCAAAGTGTAGAATCGGGGTTATTAACTATGCAGGCTGTTTTTATATTTCTGTAACTTAACTTTTGAGCTAGATTAGTTAAAGTTTTAGTTTCGCCGCTATTTGATAAAAATATTATTAAGTCTCCAAAGGGAGCTTTTTCTAAAAGGTCAATTATATGAGATTCATATACATACATTGTAGGTTTTGAAGCTTGCATAAGTAGCTTTGAGAAATATTCACCTATAGGCTTTGTAAGTCCGACACTTACTATAATTACTCTATTTGAAAGTTTAATTTCTCTTGATAAATTTTGTAGACTATTTAAGTTAATACTATTTACAGAACGGGTAATTGAACTTTTAAGTTCATCTATAGAACTTAAAAAGTTTTTATCAGAGTCTAAAGTTTCTTTAATGATGAATTTTAACTGAGAGAATCCAGAAAGTCCTAGTTTTTTACACATCCTAATAATTGTAGTTGTAGAGACGTTATTAATTTCTGCGATTTTTATTAAGGAAATGTCACTAGCTCTTTTTAGATCCTCATTAATAAAATAAAAAACATATTTTTCAGAATGACTTAAATTATTGATTTTGTCTTTAAAGTTATTTATGAATTTATTCATAAGTTAAATCCTTTCAATATTATGTAAAAATATTACAGTACAATTGTACATCTACTGTATAACTATATCTATATTTTATATGATATAAAATAATTGTAAAGGTTTTAAGGAGGGATATTAAATGAATTTAAAAGATATGACAAACGAAAAACTTATCCTTTTAGATTTTGAATGTAATAGTAAAGAGGAAGTTATTAAAGAATTAATTAATAAGCTTTATGAAAACGGGAATTTAAATTCTAAAGAAGAATTCTACGAAGCTGTAATGGAGAGAGAAGCACATTCTCCAACAGGTTTAGAAAGAGGAATAGCAATTCCTCACGGAAAGACAGATGCTGTTAAAAAGGGAGCTTTTGCAGTAGCTAGACTTAAAAATAAATTAAGTGATTGGGAGAGTGTAACTGAAAACAATAAAGTAGATACAGTTTTCCTTTTAGCAATTCCTAAAGAAGAAGCTGGCTCAACTCACTTAAAATTATTAGCAGAATTATCAACTAGACTTATGGATGATGATTTCACTTTAAACTTACAAAAAGCTAAATCTAAAAAAGAATTCTTAGCTTGTTTAGATAAAGGTGAAAAAAAGAAAGAAGATATAAATTACAATAAAACAGTTTTAGGTATAACAGCATGTGCAGCTGGAATAGCACACACTTATATGTCAGCTGAAGCTTTAGAAAAAGCTGGAGCTAATATGGGTGTAAAGGTACTAGTTGAAAAGCAAGGCGCAAACGGAATAGAAGATAGACACACAGAAGAACAAATAAAAAGCGCTTCAGGTATTATTTTTGCCTGCGATATTGCACCTAAAGGTGAAGAGAGATATAACGGATTAAACTTTGTAAAGGTAAAGGTAGCAGAACCTTTAAAAGATTCTAAAAAGCTTATAAATAAAGTTTTAAATAATCCAGATGGTAAAGTATCAAAAGGAGAAACAGACTTTAAAGAAAGTAAAAAAGAAAAAGGCAAAGGGATACTTCCTAATATGATGGAAGCTGTTATGACTGGAATATCATATATGATTCCTGTAATAGTTGCAGCTGGTCTTATGATGGGAATAGCTAAGCTTTCAGCTATGGGGCTTGGCGTTATAAATGATTTAGGTAAACTTGGAGACAGCAGTAATCCTTTATACGTATTATTATTTAACTTAGATAGATTTGGTGGTTTAATATTTAAATTTATTTACCCAATATTCTCAGCTTATGTTGCATTTTCTATAGCAGATAGACCAGGTTTAGTTCCAGGGTTTATAGGTGGTGCTTTTGCAGGAGGTCTTCATTATACTTTCTGGGGAGTTGAAGGAGGAATACCTTCAGGGTTTATAGGTGCTTTAATACTAGGATTAGTTGCAGGATATGTTACTGATTTCTTAAATAAACACATTAAACTAAACAAACATCTAAATGCAATCAAACCAATGCTTTTATTACCAGGTATAAGTGTACTTGTAGTTTTCTTATTAAATTATTACTTAGTAGATCCAGTGTTTGGAGGATTAAACGCTTGGCTTTCTAACGCAATAGCTTCGTTTTCAGGGGCAGGAACATTTGTTTTAGTATCAATAATCGCAGCATGTACTGCATTTGATTTAGGAGGTCCTGTAAACAAAGCAGCTGGTGCTATAGCTATAGGGCTTGCAGCAGATGGTATATTCCCGCTAACAGGTAGGGTTTTAGCTATAGTAATTCCGCCAATAGGACTTGGACTTGCAACAGTGTTAGATAAATACATCGTTAAAAGAAGAGTCTTTGATGACAACTTAAGAGTAGTTGGAGGAACTTCAATTTTACTTGGATTTATAGCAGTAAGTGAAGGTGCAATTCCGTTTATGCTAAAAAACCCTCTTATAACTATCCCTATAAATGTTATAGGTTCAATCTTAGGTGCTTGCACAGCAGTTGGACTTGGTGCAGTTCAGTGGAATCCACTTCCTGCAATATGGGGTTGGCCTTTAGTTGAAAATTTATGGGCTTATATAGTTGGATTATTAGTAGGTGTAGTATTTATAGCATTAGCAAATATTTTTGTTAGATACTATATCATAAAAAAGGATGAGAAAAAAGCTAGATAATTACGGAGGAAAGATATGAAAAAAGAAGTATATGTAGTACCACACTCTCACTGGGATAGAGAGTGGTACTTTACGATAGAAGATTCAAACGTACTACTAAGTCAAAACATGCCATATCTTATGGATACATTAGAAGAGGATAAGAGCTTTAACTCATATACATTTGATGCACAAGCTTCAGTTATTGAAGAGTTTTTAAAAATATATCCAAATGAAAAAGAAAGGTTAAAAAAATTAATAAAAGATAAAAGATTATTTATAGGACCTTGGTACACTCAAACAGACACACTTCTTGTAAATAAAGAATCTATAATAAGAAATTTATTATACGGGACAAGAATATCTAAAGAACTTGGTCACTCACTTGAAATAGGATACTTACCTGATATATTTGGTCAAAACGCATATTTACCTTCAATATTTAACGGTTTTTCTATAAAAGATAGTATTCTTCAAAGAGGAATATATACAGATGATTTAAAAGAGAACCTTAATTTTAACTGGGTGTCACCAGACGGAAAAAGCGTAAGGTGTAACAACATATACTTAGGGTATGGCCCAGGTAAATTTATAGATTCAACAGATGAATATATAAATGAAAAGCTTGTTCCTATGTTAGAAAAATTAGAAAAATTAAATAAAGACACAGATAAGTTATTACTACCATCAGGAGGAGACCAAGTATTAATTAGAAAAGAACTTCCAAAAGTAATAAAGGAGCTAAATTTAAAATCAAAAAATTATAAGTTTATCTTATCTGACTACGAAACATTTATGAAAAAAACATGGGAAAATAGTACTTTTAAAAATACTATAGAAGGTGAACTTATAGCTTGTCAAAAAAGCAGGATCCATAACACTATAAAATCTCAAAGATACGATATAAAAAGGCTTAACACTATAGTAGAAAATAAACTTATAAACATACTTGAACCTTTAAATGTTTTAGGGCAAACTGTAGGGCTTAAGTATGAAAGGTATTGGATAGATTATGTATTTAAAGAGTTATTTGATGTTCATGCACACGATAGTATAGGCGGGTGTAACTCTGATGAAACAAATAAAAATATTATTAATAGGCTTGAAAAGTGCAACAACATAGTAGATAACCTTATTAATATTATAAAGAAACAAATAACTAAAGGGGTCTCTAGAAAACTTCAAAAAGAGAATATCATAACTGTATTTAATGCAGGAATAAAAGATAAAAGAGAGCCTATAAAAGTTATATTATTTTCAAAGAAAGAATCAGTTATCTTAAAAACTATAGATGGAAAAACTATAGATACAGATATAACTAAGTGTGAGTATATAAGTGGAGGTAAGAGTGTTGTAGTTACAGCTTCAGGAGAAGTAGAAGTAGAACTTGAAGGATACTACAGACTAGAAGCTTTAATCTATAAAGAAGAGGTTAAAGCACTTTCTTATAAAACATTTATAATAGAAGAAAATGAAAAAGAAAACACTTTAAAAAATAATGAAAGCTTTATAGAAAACGAGTTATACAAAATAGAGGCTTTAGATTCTAAGATTAATTTAACTAACAAGAAAACAGGGTTAAAGATTATAGATTTTATAACCTTTGAAGACTCTGTAGATGCAGGAGACTCTTATGATTACTCTCCAGATAAAGATTCAAAAGAGATAATTATAAAGGATTTTAAAATTACAGATTATAAAAAGACTAAGTACTCAGAAGTTTTAACTGTAACGCATAAAGCAATGCTTCCAAAAGACTTAAAAAATAGAAAACTAGGTTTAAGTACTTACGAGTTTGAAATAGTTACTGAACTTGAACTTAGATCTTCAGAGGAATTTATAAGAGTTAATCATAAGATTAATAACAATATAAAAGACCACAGAATAAGAGTTATAGTTAAATCTAACATAAATAGCAATTACTCTATAGCAGATCAAGCTTTTTCAACTATAAAAAGAGAAAACACAAACCCTTATATTAAAACTTGGAGAGAAGAGGGATTTGTAGAAGCGCCACTAAGTATATACGGCTTAGAAAACTTCGTAGCTTTAAGAGATGAAAAAAGTACCTTGTCTTTAATAACAGAAGGAATAAAAGAATATCAAATTTTAGATAATAGCTCTATTGCACTTACTTTATTTAGAAGCGTTGGGGTTCTCGGAAGAGATGACCTTTTAATAAGGCCTGGCAGAGCTTCTGGTATAAATAACAAAGTTGTATATACTAAAGACTCTGAGATGATAAGAGAATTAGAATTTAATTATGCTATATATTTTGGAGATGAAACTAAAGATTCTAAACTATTTAAAGAAACAGAAAACTTTATTAATAGGTACGTTTCTTATCAAAATCAATCTTTAAATACTTTTGAAGAAAGGTTAGAAAGATTTGTAATTCCAGATAAATTAAATTTAAAAGAAGAAAGTGATTCTTTATTTTATATAGACAATAATGAAGTATTCTTAAGCGCTTTAAAAGAAAGTTATGATTCTAAAGGAACTATTATAAGGCTATTTAACCCAGGGGCTAGTAGTAAAAAGGTTAATATAAAAGGAAAATTTAAAAATATATTCTTAACTGATCTATATGAAGAAAATGAAGAGGAAATTAAAGAAATAATTATAGAAAAGTATAGCTATATAACTTTAAAAATAAAGTAGTATCTCTAGTTTAAGGAGGAAAAATCAAAATGGATATAAATAATCTTTCAAAAATAATTCAGAAAAGATTAAAGTTAATTTATAAAGAAAACTATAAAGATGAGTACTTAAATGAATTAATATCACTTATAAAATCCCAAGACAAAAAGGAATTTAGAGCTCAAAAAGAAATTTCAGAAGAGAATGTTTACCTTATAACTTACGGAGATTCTATATACGAAAAAGGCGAAAAAACACTTAAAACCTTAAAGAAATTTCTAAATAGAAACGTTAAAGATACAATAACAGACGTTCACCTTTTACCTATGTTTGAATACACTTCTGATGATGGATTTTCAGTTGTAGATTATATGAAAGTAGATGAAAAGCTCGGAGATTTCAACGACTTAAAGGAGTTAAGTAAAGACTACAGACTTATGTACGATTTTGTAGCAAACCATATGTCTAAAGAGAGTGAATGGTTTAAAAGTTTCTTAAATGACGAGGAAGGTTACAAGGACTTTTTTATAGAAGAAGATGCGTCTTTTGACACTTCAAATGTAGTAAGGCCTAGAACATCGCCACTTTTTCATAAATACAAAGGTAAAAATAAAACTAAGTCAGTTTGGACTACTTTTTCAGAAGACCAAGTAGACTTAAACTTTAAATCCTTTAAAGTATTATATGAAATGACAAATATCCTTATAGAATACGCTAAAAACGGCGCTTCAAGCATAAGATTAGATGCTATAGGTTTCCTTATTAAAGAAAGCAAAACTAGCTGCATGCACCTAAAAGAAACTCACGAAATAATAAAACTTTGGAGAGATATTTTAGATTATCTAAAGAAAAATACTCAAATAATAACAGAAACTAACGTACCACATAAAGAAAATATAAGCTATTTTGGAGAAAATGATGATGAAGCAAATATGGTCTATCAGTTCGCACTTCCCCCTTTAGTTTTATATACTATGACGGTAAATGATTCAACTAAGCTATCTTCTTGGGCTTCAACTATAGATAAAGTTTCTGATAAGAGCACCTACTTTAACTTTTTATCAAGTCATGATGGAATAGGATTAAGACCTACAGAAGGAATCCTATCTAACGAAGAAAGATAAGTCTTAATTAAAAAGACATTAGATAATGGAGGAAAAGTATCTTATAAAAATAATACAGACGGAAGCAAGTCGGTTTACGAGCTAAATATTAATTACAACGACGCTCTTTTGAATAAAAATACAGATACATCAGAAGATATGCAAGTTAAAAAAATAGTAGGAGCTCATTCAATTTTACTATCATTTGTAGGAGTTCCAAGCTTTTATTACCACTCTTTATTAGGTTCTAGAAACTACTACAAAGGTGTAGAAGAAACAGGGATCAACAGAAGAATAAATAGAGAAAAACTAGAACTTTCTTTTATAGAAAAAGAACTTAGAGAAGATAAAAGAAGAAAGAAAATATTTAAAGAATTACTTAAATTCATGAGCATAAGAAAGAAGGAATCGGCCTTTTCACCTTTTGCAAAAAGCAAAGTAATAAATATATCTAAAGATATTTTCGCTCTAGAAAGATTTAACGAAAAGACAAATGAAAAGATTTTATATATACTAAATATAACTCCAAACAAACAAACTATAAAAAATTTAAAGGGTAAAAATATTGTAAATAACAAAGAGATAAACGGTGAAATCTCTTTAGATGCATACGAATTTATTTGGATAAAAATACAATAAATAATTATAAATATTCAAACTCTTGAGTTAGATAAATCTTTAAAACAACTTAGCTAAAATTAGCTAAGTTGTTTTTTTACACACTTCGATTTATACAAAAAAATGAATTTGAAAATATATTAAATGTAGATATTTTAGGTTAATAAGAAAAATAAATTTAAAATCAGATAAAATAGAAAACTTAAAATATCAGCGAAATAATCTATTATAATAAAATGACAAGCAAAATAAATGTAACACAATATTTATTGTGTTACATTTATAAAAAAACCTTACAAAGCCCTATTTTAAAGGGATAGAATACAATTTTACTCTTTACAAAAAAACGAAAATGTTACATAATAGTACTATAGGTTACATTAAAAGTATCATAAATTTAAAAGCGAATTTTAAGATTTTAAATATAAAGATCCATTTATAAAAAAGAAAAAAGAGGTAGACTTATGAAATTTGTACAACCCATTAGAGATAGAGATCAAATAGAAGAAATGAAAAGTGAATTATTAAAGACTGGTTTTAGAAATTACTTGTTATTTACAATGGGCATAAATACTGGACTTAGAGTTTCAGATATATTGAACTTAAAAGTATCAGATGTCAGAAATAAAAGTCATATTACAATCAGAGAAAAGAAGACAAGTAAGCATAAGCGTTTTTACATAAATTCAAATTTGAAAAATGATTTAGATAAGTATATATATAAAATGAATGATTTTGAATTTCTATTTTCCTCACAAAAAGGAGGGGGTCCTATAACTAGGATTCAAGCCTATCGTATCTTAAGAAAAGCTGCTTCAGTAGTTGGAATAGATGAAGTTGGCACACATACTATGAGAAAGACCTTCGGTTATTTTCACTACAACCAATTTAAAGATATTGCAATTTTACAAGATATATTTAATCACTCAGCACCAAGTATAACTTTAAGATATATTGGTATAACTGATGATATGAAAGATAAAACTATAGAAAACTTCTATCTATAAAAAAAGCTTCAATTACTGAAGCTTTTAAAACTTATAAGCAATAGTGAAATTAGTTTAATAACAAAATATATATCTTAAATTAATAGATAGTATTTTAGAGAATAATTAAAGCACATACCACTTAAAGAAAATTCTTATAAGTGATATGTGTTTTTTTATTTTAATAATCAAATTCTAAGTTATTAGATTTTATAAATAAATTACTTAGGTTGAAAAAATTTGTGGAGTATTTTAAAGAAGATAAATTAAAGTTAGCTGCAAAACTTTAATCTAGATATTATAATTAAATAATTTATATTTAAATAGATAAATTTAATATTTTTTTTATAGAGATTAGATCCATAATAATTATAACTTTAAAATCAAGAAAACTATAAAATGTATGATTTTAGAAATAGATATAAAAATATCGATAACTTAAACTTTTTTATATAACTTTAAGTTGTTTTAGATTAAAATGACAAAAGTCTAAGCAATTTTTTGCTTAGACTTTTGTCATAAAAATAGAAAAAGAAGTAAGTTTCTCAGGCTCCATCTTTTTCTATAAAACTTAGTATTTCAATTACCGATATTTTATATTTAGATTATATTGTTATTATTAACATAAGTCAAGGATTTTATTATAATTTATGGTTTTTGTAATATAAAAATAATAAGAAACGGTTTTCTTTAAATGAGTATTAGAAAATAAATCCGTGTTAGGCTTGTCTTTTCAGTTCGTTGACTTTTGTGATTATAAAATTAACTACACATCTAACAATAAAATTATCAGTACGTATGTTTTTACAAACATCCAAGTAATTAATTACATAATTAAATCCAGTTACGTTTACGTAAACAGTTTTAAAAATAACATTACAAACATATATGTAAACATTAATATAAACATATACAGAAATATTTATTTCAACAATTATACAAATGTATAAAATTCGGTTAAATGGGGTAGAAAAATAAGTATAAATTTATGCAAATTATGTATTGCAATCGTATAAAGAACAGTGTTATAATCAACTTAATAAAAATTAAGGATTCTAAAACTTCTCAGGCTCTTAGAATTCTTTAGAAATAAAACTTAGTGTTTCAATTTAGATTACGATATTTGTTTAAAAGTTAAGGTCTTCTTAGCTTTGTTTCTGATACAAATTTCTAAAATTAGTCTAAATAGAAGCACCTCAAAATTATTGGAGGTGTATTTTTTATGGGAAGCGTTAAAGCTGAAAGTTTTAATGTCTTAAGAGAAACCCTAGAATCTACAACTATTCCTCTAGTTCAAGCAGATATTTTACAAGATGCACAATTGCAAGTTGAAAATATAAAATTAAATAATGATGGATACACAGCAGTTGGACTTAAGGATAGTGTAAGACATTGGGTTCAATGGCATGTTCGAAACGATGAATTATCAAAAGTGTTACCAAAACTTTTGAAATTCAAAGATGTATATATATCAATAAATTCTATGTTATCACCAGTTAGACAACTGAGTAATATAAGGCATCTTCAGGCTTTTTGGGTAGATCTTGATTATTATAAAATCAAAAGATTTAAAAATAAATCAGCTGAAGAGATGATAGATCACATGAGAAAAATGGGGCATTTTAAAGAAATGGAACCGTCGTTCTTTGTTGATAGTGGAAATGGAATGTATATATTTTATTTAATCGAAAGTGCCACAAAGAATGCTTTACCTATTTGGCAAAAAATCCAAAATAAATTAGTCGAAAAGTTTACTAAGTATGGGGCAGACCCGCTTAGTGCAGATGCTGTTCATGTACTTAGATTATCAGGAACTGTTAATTCAAAAACAGGAAGGAGAGCTAGGTTTATTTATAATACCAGCAAACGTTTTGATTTTGAAAATTCAGGGGAAGATATAAAAAGATATACGATTCCTAAAATGGCAGAAGCCTTTTTGCCAGCACTTCCAAAGTCAAAGGAAGAGTGGAAGAGTATTAAAGAATCTAAGAAAAAAACTAAAAAAATATTGAATAGCAAAAAAGAAATTGCTTTATACAACCTGCATACTTTGCATTATGCAAGACTTAATGATATCAGGGAACTTCAAAGAGTTAGAAATGGAAATTGCAGCGGATATAGAGAACTTATGACTTTTTTATTTAGATACTATTCTTGTCTTTTCCAAAAAGATGAAGAATTAGCACTAGCGAGTACGATAGATTTTAATTCGCAATTTACAAACCCGCTAGATGAAAAAGAGGTAATAAAAGCAACAAAATCAGCAGAAATAGCTTATGCAAAATGGGCAAAAGCTTTTAGTGAATATATAAATTTAAAAGAAAAACCAAACATGAAGACATTTCTATCAAAACAGGGATGTTATATTTACTCGAACGCAAAATTAATTAAATTATTAGAGATAAAAGAGTCAGAAATGGAAAGTATGAGCACTTTAATTTCTGTCAAAGAAAAAAATAAGAGATCAAAAGGTTACAGAAACGAATGGAAAAAAGAGGAGAGCAAGAAAAAGCATAGAAATAATGCAGGCTTAACTTCAAGGCAGCAAAAAAAGATGGACAACCTTTTAAAAATTTTAGATTTAAAAGAAAAAGGATACAAACAACTTGAAATTTCTAAAACATTAAAAATAACGCAACAAGCAGTATCAAAATTATTAAATGAGTGGAAAAACAATAAGATTGGAGACGAAATTATGGCAGAAATTAATGCGATCAAAGCTAGTAATACCAAGGCTTCAGAAAGAAACAACAAAGTTTTAAATATATCAGAAATTCAAAATAGAAAACTTAGTTAAAAATACAACTGAAATTTGGTATCTATAAATTAATGTTTGGGGGACGGGTATGCCGGCACCTCTCATCCAGACAGTGGGCGTTAGTACTTACTAGGGTTTAGTTATTTAGATTCTGTTTTACGACTTCTTGATTTTTACTATTTAGCTTTTTACTTTACCTAGCAATTACTATTTAGCCTTTATGGTTTCTTAGCTCTTTAGTTTCACTTTCGCTTTGAGCCACTTGCACTTTTTAGTTTGATACTGTGACTTTCTTTCTTCGCACTTTAAGTTAATACTTATGGCTAAGAGATTATGATTTTTTAGGGGGCTTAAAAGATTTATGGAATTACGTTTAGCAAACATGACTGATTTACCTAAAGTACAAGAGATGTATAGAGCTGTAGTCAAAAATATGATTCAAAATAAGATATACGTTTGGGATGAAGTTTATCCTGTTGAATTTTTAAGTGATGACATAAAAAAATCTAATTTTTATATTTTAGAGCAAGGAGATGTTATTATCTCAGCATTTGCATTAAATAATTCAAGAGAGGGCGAGTTTTTTGTTAAGTTTGATAGCGGACCCGAAAAAGCATTATACCTGGATAGGTTTTGTGTAAATGCAAATTACTTACGAAAAGGGATAGCAGAGTTTACGATAAATAAGGCTATAGAGCTATCTAGAAAACTTGGAGCAAAGTATTTAAGACTTTTCGCAGCTGATAATAATATACCAGCGATTAATTTATATTTAAAAACTGGGTTTAAAAAAGCTTATGGGGTGTACGAAGAAAAAATAGACGATGAAACAATTTTGTATGAAATAGGATTTGAAATTAAAATAGATTAAGTTTTAGTTTAATAATAAAATTTTGGTTTATATATAAATTTAAAAATAAAGTAAGTAAGCAAGGAAAAGATGACGCTCTTATTTTTAATATCTTAAGAATTTAAATAAGAGCTTATAAAAATTTATAATTACTTTTAAAAAAGCTGCAGTTTATTAAAAGTAATATTTTGATAAGTGAATTTTAAAATTACTTTTTAGTATTAGATTTTTATGGTTTAAAACTAAATCTCAGTTTAATCTTTTAAATAAAATATTTATTCTAAATTTAATTTGTTCTAAGTATTATAAAGCTTTAAAAAATAATCTAAAATTTCTCTATATTTAATCTATCATACAAATCTTAAATATTTGATTTTACATTATTTAGAATATTCTCTTTTTCCATTTAGATACAAAACAGCAAAAGGTAAAAATATTGATGATTATAATTAATTATAACGGCTACTTTACATAATATATATTAAGTATCAAATAATATGTTAGTACAAGCCCTTTTAAGCGATTTTTACTTAATAATTGTATAATAGATAGTATAGCAAAGGATATTGTCTTAAAATAGCTTATAGAGCGTTTAAATCAAAGACTATAATAAGATAACACCTCATTTTAGAAATAGCTTATAGTATAGTTAATTTAAGCAGTAAAGCTTAAATTTAATGTAAGCTAGGCTTAGTATTAAAAGTAATTATAAAAGAATTAGAGGTTGTTATATAAAGAGTATTGGAATTATTTTTTCTAATATTAATTAAATATATTATCATCTTAAAATTAAGATATTTTACTATTTAGTAGATATCTTATTTTTTTATCTAAAAAGCTATAGAAGCTATTTTTATCTAATTTAAATTAATGTAATGGGTTATAGTTTAAAGATATAAAGGATCACCTTAGAACTCTATAGAGAGCTATTAAAATTGTCTATAAGCTTCTATATAGTAAAAGCTCCATTAGTTATTAAAACTCTATAATTTAATGTTTTAATTAAAATTTGTATACTCGATTTCAGAACTAGTTTTAATCTATTATTTTTTAACTTATTACTAATTTTAAATACCTTTTACAATAAAATTAAAAGGAAATTTCAAGGATAAATTTTATCTTTAAAATTTAATATTTATTAAGCTGAATTTGTAAGTTTTATAATATAATTTATCTTTTAATATATAATATAATTTTCTAATTTTATCTTAAAATATGTTTTATAATATCTTTAACATTATTTTATTTTATTTAAAAATAAAATAAAATAATAATAAAGATATTAAATTTACAATTATAAATGCTTATTATTATAGATTTAATTCGATAATTATCAATAAAAATATTTTTATTTTATACTAATAATATCTAAATATATCAGAAAATATTTTAGATTAATTCTTACTTTTACTAAAAAATATAAGTCTTTAAATAGATACTAATTTATAAATTGTATTTTTATATTTTCTGATAATAGAAAATATCTATTTTTCAAATTATTTATCTAGCTTGGATTTTCATTTATAAATTCTATCTGTTTCTCAAATTTTTATAAATAAGTTAGGTCTAATATAAAGATACCAAATTTCAGTTGTATCTAAAGTTTAAGGATCATTAATTATCTAAAAACATGTAATCAATAAAGAAAACAAAAATGTAAACATATTTATTGATATAGATAAATGCTTGCTTTATAGCGATTATATTAAAATAACTCAAAAAATAAATCTTAATAAAATCTATTATTCTTCACTATCAGATTTTTTATAAAAATATTCTAATCTCTTTAATTACATTAAAGTAAATAAATATATTTACAAAAATGATGATAAAAACTCTATTTGATTGTAAATATACAAATAACTATACAAACTTTATAACAAACAATAATAATTATACAAATGTAAACATATATATAAACATAAGTTGAAACACAAATAAAAATGTAAACATTAATAATTACAATTACGAAAACACATACATAAACATATACGTAAATAAAAACACAAACGTAAATATAAACAATTATGAAAATATAAACACATACAATTACATAAATAAAAACATATACAGTTATATATACGTAATATTAAACAAATACATTTATATAAACTATTACATTTAATTAAACAATTATGTATACATATACTTAAACAATTAAGTAATCATAAACAGATACATCTAAATAAACATCTATATCTATAAATGTGTAATACTAATAAAATATATATAGAAAATTTTGTTAATATTATATTTATATTAATCTTTGCAATTTTACATAATATATATTTAGGAAACTTGTATAATTAAAGTATGATTTAAAAAATGAAGGGAGGAAGATAGAGAAAAGAAGATTCTCTATTAAAAAAAGGTATGTATAATTTTGATTTTTATAACCCTACAAAAATAGTATTCGGGAAAGATAGATTAGATGAATTAGATAATTTAGTACCAAAAAACGCAAAGGTACTTGTAACTTACGGTGGAGGTTCTGTAAAAAGATTCGGAACTTTAGATAAGGTACTAAAAGGATTAAAAGGAAGAAAAGTAATAGAATTTGCTGGGATTGAACCAAATCCAAAGTTCGAAACTTTAATGAGAGCTGCAAATATCGTTAAGTGCCAGGATATTGATTTTCTTTTAGCTGTTGGTGGAGGTTCTGTAATGGATGGAACTAAGTTTATATCACTTGCAGCTTCATGTGAAGGAGATCCTTTAGATTTATTAAGAGACAGAATGGCTGCTATGAAAATTACAAAGGCTATTCCACTTGGTACTGTTTGTACTTTACCTGCAACTGGATCTGAAATGAATATGGGTGGAGTTGTAACTTCTAAGGAACTTGGAAAGAGGGGATTTAGAAACCCTCTAGTTTTTCCAAAATTCTCATTTTTAGATCCAACTTTAACTTATTCACTACCAGAAACTCAAGTAGCTAACGGAGTTGTAGACACTTATGTCCACGTTTTAGAGCAATACTTAACTTTCCCAGCTGAAGGAAGATTCCAAGACAGAACAGCTGAGGGAATTCTTTTAACATTATTAGAAATAGGTAGAGAAACTATAGATAATCCTACAGATTATGACATAAGAGCTAATTTAGTTTGGTGCGCTACTATGGGACTTAACGGTCTTATTGGAGCTGGAGTTCCTGGAGACTGGGCAACTCATATGATAGGTCACGAGCTTACTGCTATGTTTGGAATAGACCACGGTAAAACTCTTGCTGTGATTTTACCTTCACTTTGGAATGTATTAAGAGAAAGTAAAGCTAAAAAATTACTTCAATACGGGGAAAGAGTTTTTAATATTACAGAAGGAACTGAAGACAAAAGAATAGATCTAGCAATAGATAAAACTAGAGAGTTCTTTGAAAGTTTAGGAATTAAAACAAGATTAAGTGATTATGGAGTTAAAAAAGAACATATTGACGACATAGTTACAGCACTTGAGGAGCACAATATGATAGCTATCGGAGAAAAGGGAGAAGTAACTCCAGAAGTTAGCCGTAAAATTTTAGAAGGTGCTTTTTAGGTATAATGTAAATATAGGTAAAATTACAAAAAGCGTGATAAAATAAGATATTTTATCACGCTTTTTGTATAATAATTAAGTTAAATTATTACTTACTATATTAATCATTAGATAATAGGTGTAAATAACGTGCACAAACCCAACCTCTCATAGGATAAACTATATGCTTCCAACCATTTACGTAATTATCTACACGTGCAATTGACCCTTCAGATAAAGCTCCTATTTTTCTACTATTTATTGAAGCAGAAGAACGTACATTTACTCCATTACCATCTCTTGTTATAACTACCTGTTCATAGCTTACCTCAGTTTGAATAGCATTTGCTTCGATACAATCACCAGAAAAAGCAGTTATAGGACCAGCCACACCAATTGCTAATAGTGCAACAAAAATTGATTTAGTTAATTTTTTTTTCATAAAATCCCCCTAATGAAATAATTAGTTTTAACAGAAAAGATAATTACAAAAAAATACTTTTTTCGTTAAAATCCCCTATAAAACTAAAAAAAGTATAACATTATTTGAAATAAATATCAAGTATAGGAAAAATATAAATTAATATTAAATATTAATTTATAAAATTAAAAAAATTAAAAAATAAAAGTATAGTATATAGAAATTAAGAGAGGGTTTTAAGAAGAGAAGGGATTATTTTTAATTAGATATTTCCAAAAGGGAAAACTAGAAAATTTGAAAATATTTTCTATCTATTATACAATTAATGTTAATTGAGAGAATAAAAAAATAATGGTTATAAAAACGTTTAAAGGGGATGAAATTATGAGAGAAACAATAATAGTAAGAGGGGCTGGAGATATTGCAACTGGCGTTATTCAAAAGCTTTTTAGAGCTAAGTTTAATGTGCTTGCTTTAGAGATAGACAAGCCTTCTGCTATAAGAAGAAATGTAAGTTTGTCTGAGGCTATTTATGAAGGTGAATTTACAGTTGAGGATGTTACGTCTAAGAGAGCTTCTAGTATAGAGGATGTATTTTCTATATTTGAGGAAGGAAAGGTTGCAGTTTTAGTCGATAATAGCGGGGAAGCTATAGAAAAGGTGCCTCATATAGCTTTAGTTGATGCTACCTTATGTAAAAAGAATATAGGGACAAACAGATCTATGGCTGATATAACTGTAGCTGTTGGGCCTGGATATGAGGCTTCTAAGGATGTTGATATAGTTGTTGAAACTAATAGAGGGCATAATTTAGGGAGACTTATTTTTGAGGGACCTGCATCTAAAAATACAGGGGTTCCTGGAATTATTAAAGGATATGGCATAGAAAGAGTTATATATTCACCTGTAGAAGGTGAACTTAACATAATAAAAGATATAGGAAGTTATGTTGATAAGGGTGAAGTAATTTGTAAAATAGATGGTGTTGAAGTTTTAGCTTCACTTTCAGGTATTATTAGGGGAATGATTAGAGAAGGATTTTATGTTACTAAAGGTTTTAAGATTGCAGATATAGATCCAAGAAAAGAAGAAAAAAGAAATTGTGATTTAATTTCTGACAAAGCAAGATGTATTGGCGGTGCAGTTCTTGAAGCAATTATGTATCTAAAATAAAACTAAGGATTAAAAAGAGGAGAGGTTATTTATTATGGATGAGAAGATTTTAAAAAATATTTCGGAAAATTTAGATTCAGGGAAAAAGATAGCTTTAGCAATAATCACTAAATCAGAAGGGTCAACTCCTAGAAAGTCTGGAACTATTATGGCTGTAAATGAAGACAGGGAGCTTTTTGGAACTATTGGTGGAGGTGCTATTGAAAACAGCATCATTAATAAGTGTATGGAAGCTTTAGATAAGGAAAGCGGAATGAACTTTGAGTATAAGCTAGATAAAGGCGGTAGTATTAAGATGACTTGTGGTGGAAATGTTGAAGGGTATATAAAAGTTTTTATGCCAAAACCTAGACTTATAGTGTTTGGGGGAGGGCATATTTCTCAAAGCATTATGGGAATTACTGAAACTATGAATTTTAACAGGATTGTTATTGAAGACAGGGAAGAATTTAAAGATTTTGAAGCTTTTAAAAATATAGATAAATTTTTAGTTTGTGATAATGAGGAAGATTTAAAAGGGATAAATTTTAAAGATTCCTATATTGTACTTGCAACTAGAGGGCATGTAACTGATTCTAAGTGGCTTAAAATTTTAATTAATAAAGATTATAAATATATTGGAGTTTTAGGAAGCAGGAAAAAGGTTAAGGAATTAAGAGATGGCCTTTTAAAAGAAGGGATTGACGAAAAGACAATAAATAAAGTTTATATGCCAATAGGGCTTGATATATCAGATGGAACTCCAGAAGAAATTGCATTTAGTATACTAGGGGAAATTTTACAGGTTAAAAATAAAGGGACACTTACGCATTTAAAAGATAAATAGGGTATAAAAAATTTATGATGAGGGTGGTTTATAAATGCTAAGTTTAAAGTTAAAGGATATATACGAATCTGTAAATGAATATGCAAAGCTTTTAGCTAACATATTACAAATAGATATTGAAATCGTAGATTCAGATTTATTTAGGGTATCTGGTACTGGAATTTATAAAGATAAGGTTTTTGAAAGTATACATACTGAAGGATTTATTTATAGAGAAGTATTAAGAAGTAGAAAAGCATTAGTTGTTGAAAACCCAGGAGAAAATGAGCTTTGCAAAGATTGCAAGCATTATAAAAACTGTGAAGAGTATATGGAAATTGCAGTTCCTATTAAATATTCAAGTGAGATATTTGGAGTTATAGGTTTAGTTTGTTCAAATCCTTTGCAAAGGGAGATTTTATCTAAAAATTTAGATACGAATTTGAAATTTTTAAAGCAGATTGCAGAATTTATTGCAATTAAGCTTATTGAGAGTAAGAGAGTTTTAGAAATTAAAGATAGCGTAGAATTTTTAAAACAAATTATAGATTCTATAGATACTGGAGTTATTACTTTAGATGAAGAAAAAAAGATAAGTTTAATTAATAATTTTGGTATGAAAATATTAAAGGTATCACCAAAGGTTATAGGTGGTAGTATTACTTTAGAAGATACAGGAGATTATTATCCGGGGAGGACTATATATAATATAGATATTTCTGGGAAAAAGACTAGGATTGTAGGGAAAGTTATTAAGAATTTTCTTAGAAATAAAGAATGTGATAAAGTCTTAGTTTTTAGAGAAGATAATACTGTACAAAAGGAAGTAGTAAATATAACTCACGGTAAAAATACTATAGGTTGTAATGAGATTATAGGGAATTCTCTTGTTATGACTAAGTTAAAGAGCAAAATTAAAAAGATAGCACACTCTAAATCTACTGTACTTATTATTGGTGAAAGTGGTACTGGAAAAGAGCTTGTAGCTAGGGCTATTCACTCTGAAGGTGATAGAAAGGACAAGCCTTTTATAGCTATAAACTGTGGTGCAATCCCAGAAGAACTTTTAGAAAGTGAGCTTTTTGGATATGTTAAAGGGGCCTTTTCTGGTGCTAGTACAAACGGTAGAGTAGGGAAGTTTGAACTTGCAAATAATGGGGTTATATTTTTAGATGAAATAGGGGATATGCCCTTATATCTTCAAGTTAAATTACTTAGAGTACTTCAAGAGAGGACTATAGTTAGGGTTGGTTCTAATAAACTTATAAAGCTTAATATAAGGATTATTGCAGCGACTAACAGGAATTTAAAAGATTTAGTTTCTGAAGGAAAGTTTAGAGAAGACTTATATTATAGGCTTAATGTAATCCCTATAGAGCTTCCCCCTTTAAGAGATAGAGGAGGAGATATAGAGATTATAGCGTATGAACTTGTAAAAAAGTATAGCAAGATTTTTAATAAGTATGTTCATACTATAGACGATGATGTTTTGAAAAAGTTAAACGAGTTTCCTTGGAAGGGAAATGTGCGTGAACTTGAAAATGCTATAGAGTTTATGGTTAATCTTTGCTTGGATGATGGGATTATAAAGTTTGATATGCTCCCTAAAAGCATAGTTGAATATAAAAAGGAAAATGAAGCTATTGAGATATTAGAAAATAAGGAAATAAAGACTTTAAAAGAGCTTGAGGAAGATTATATAAATAAAGTTTTAGATATTTATGGTAGAGATACTATAGGGAAGAAGATTGCAGCTAAGAAGCTTGGAATTGGAATAGCTACACTTTATAGAAAGATAGAAAAATAAAGCTTTAAAGTTTTTGGTATAGGTGGTTTGGGTTTGAAAAAAGAGGTTTTAGCATTAGTATTATTTTTAGTAATATTTACTCCTAATGATTTTGTTTTTGCATTGGATGAGGGAGCTTTAAAATCAAAGGAAGAAAGCTTTAAAAGCGAGAAAAATACTGTACTTTCAAAGGATGTTTTTATAGATGGTATACCTGAAAATTCGACGTTATATGTTGGAGCTGATATTAAAATAAAAGGGTATGTAGATAGTAACGCTACTAAAAAAGAAATCGAATGGAAAGTTACAGGAAAAGATAGTGTTATAGATTTTTCTAAAGATGGAAATAAGGCATATATTAAAGGAAAAGAAAAAGGAAGAGTTTGGGTTATGGCTAGGGCTTTAGATGGAAGTGATAGATCTAGGGAATACACTGTAAATGTTAGTGATTATCCAAGTGATAGCTTAAGTAAATCCCTTATAGCTTTAAATATTGTGCCAGTTTTAAAAAGGAGCGATTCTACCCTTTTAGTTGAAGTTAAGAGAAGTTTAAGCTTAGAGGATAAAAAGAAGTATTTAGATAGTTATTTTAAATCCTTAGTTAAACTAAATAAATTAAAATATAATAGTAGTTATTTAGACGATTATTATGAATACTTCTCTTTAAATTCTGGAAAAAATAAGCTAGAAATCAGGGTAGATAGGTTTGATAAATCTTATTCTTCTATAAAAGATATGATATTAAATATTGATAAATATAATTCTTTTGATGAAATTTTAGAAGATAAAGAGCCTGATAAAAGACCTGAGAAACCTGAAGCGCCTAAAGATTTAGAAAACTCTTTAGAATTAAAAGAGGAGAAGCAGGAAGAAATTAAAGAGGAAGTTAAAGAAGAATTAGTAAAAAAAGATCCTATAATAATTACTTTTGATGATAAGCCTAAAAAAGAAGATTTAGATTATATTAAAGGTTTAATAAAAGATAAAGAAGTTAGGCTTATTAGAAAATTTGATTTAGGGAATTATACTTCGTATCTTTTAAGGGTTTTTGATAAAGGTGAAGACGGGATAAAGAATGATTTTTCTATAGAAATAAGGGTTAAAAAAGATGATAAAGTCTCGTATGAATCTGTTATAGAAATGTTAGATAAAGACTTAAAAGTAAAAGAAGAAGAAAAAGATATTACTAAAGCTAAAGACGAAGTCTCTCTAAGTGAGGACAAGCAGGAAGAAATTAAAGAGGACGTTAAAAAAGAAGATAATAAAGAAATAAAAAAGGATAAAAATGAGGCTAAGCCCTTAGAAGAAGGGAATTTAGAGGTTGAAAATATAAAAAAATTACCATTTTTATTACCTTTTGTAGGCTTATTTCTTTTAAGAAGAAAACACCAGTAAAAATACTGGTGTTTTAATTTTCTAAAGGAATCATAATGATTGATGAAAATTCTTTAGAGTCTTTATTTATTTCGTATATTCCATTAAGCTTTGATACTGTAGATTTTATGTTAGATATTCCAAAGCCGTGGTTTAATTTATCTTTTTTAGTTGTGAAAATATTATTGTTTTTAATTACAAGTTCTCCATTATAATTGTTTTTAACTTCTAAAACTAAGTTAGAATTAATTATTTTAGCTTTTACCCTTATATAGGGAGATTTTTTAAGCTTTTTAGTAGCTTCGATTGAGTTATCTAAAAGGTTTCCAAAGATTATACATAAATCAAAATCAGAAACTTTTAAGGAGCTTGGAATCTTTATATCTAATGAAAGATCTATATTATTTAAAGTGCAGATTTCTTTTTTTGATAGTAAGATAGCATTTAAAATATTGTTTTTAGTGTATAATTCGTTTGTTTTATAAGAATCTACTCCTAAGTTTTTTAGGTAATTTAAAGCTTTTTCCTTTTCATTATTTTCTATTAAAGTGTGAAGTGCTATTTTGTGGTTATTTATATCGTGAGATATTTTTCTTATATATTCTTCTTTAGATTCTAGTCTTTTTAGGTTAGAGATTTGTAAGTCATATTGCATATTTAATATTTTGTTTTTGTGCTTATAGATAGATAAATCGTATGATTTTGATATTCCAATAAGTATAAACACCTCAAAATATAGCTCTAACAAAATTGAAATAAATATTATGTAAGTGACAAGTGGTGCGTGTTTTGAGTAAAATAACACATATAAAAGACTTAAATTTTTTATTATAAGCAAAATAAACATAGATAAGGGAATTAATTTATTTACTGAATCTAATATGTATTTAAGTTTTTCAAAGTTTAGTATCTTTATAAAAAGTATTTCAAAGATTATATATAAGACAATAGAAATAAAATATGAGCTATAAAGATAAGGCTTGTACTCAAAAATCAAATAAGTGTTATTTTTAAGTAATATTTCAAAAGAACTAGAAACTGCTATAAGTGATATAAGTAGTAAATAGTATGATTTTAAAGTTAATAAATAAATATTAAACAATTCTTTTTTGTAGAAAAAAGAAAGTAAAATCGAAGCTATAATTATGTAAAAAAGAAAGCTCAATATGCTTATCTTATTAAAAAACACACCTAGTAATAATAAAAATATAAAAATTTGGCTAAAAGAAAGGGTTGGTATTATATCTTTTAACTTAAAATTAAGGTGAATTTTTGATATGTAAATTATAAATACTGAAGTTATAAAAAGGTAAATTAAAGCTATTTTAAACACTCCTTTAACTAGAAAGCTTAACCTTTATATAAGATGTAAATATATCTCTAGATGAGGATAAATACTTACTGCTTATAGGTAATGCTTTATTTGTTGTAGTTATTAAATCCTTTGAAATTATATTTTTTACATAAAGTAAATTCACTAGAAAACTTCTATGGATTCTTAAAAAATTTCTATCTTTTATTTCTTCTTCTAAGTTTGACATCTTGTTATAAAAAGAGATTTTTTCACCGTTTATAAGGTGGGCTGTTATTTTTCTTAAGTTTGATTCAAAGTATAGGACTTTGTTTAAATCTAATGTGAAAATATCTTGATTATTTTTAACGTAAAAGATATTTTTCTTATTTAATTCTATTTTTTTATATACATCTAAAAATTTAGATTTGATATCTTCTTTTGAAAATGGCTTTAAAATATAACTAAAAGCATTAACGCTATAGCTATCTAAAGCGTAATCTTTGCTGCTAGTTACAAATATTATAAAGATATCAGAAGAAGTTTTTCTGATTATTTTAGAAGTTTCTATTCCGTTTAGTCTATCGTTATCCATTAATATATCTAAAAAAATAACATCAAAATAGCTTTTATTTTTACCGTAAAAATCTAAAAGGTCTTTTGAAGATTCAAATGATGTTATTTCTATATTTAAGCCTTCGCTTTTAGATAAATCCTTTAATATTTCTGATAGTTTTTTAATAAATAAATAGTTATCGTCACATAATCCAATTTTAATCATAAAAAAAACCTTTCTTTTTAGAGATATTTGTATTATACATTAAAATTTCATAATTTTACAATAATTTGCAGTACATCTTTAATTAAAAGTTACAAAAAGTACCTTAAAACTTGCAATTATGTATACATAAAATTTACCAAATTATATACTATTAATGTAAAAGTTAACATTTAAAACTACTTAGAAAAGAGCAAGGTCACAGAAATGTGATTTACGCAAAACTATAGGGGCTAAGGCTTTTTTATAGCTATGCCAGCCAGCTGCCTAGAAGTAAAAACTTCGAGGGTTGATTTTCTAAAAAATTAATTTTAGGAGGGTAAATTTAAATGGCAAAAAACCATGCAAAAATCAGAAAAATAATAGCTACAACTATTATGGCTACAGTGGTAGCATCTACTATTTCACCTGCTTTAGAGGCATTTGCAGCAAATAATAGTAGGGAAATTACACAAAAAACAAGCACAAAAAACCAAAGTCAAAAGCGTAATGTAATGTATTATGGGGATTGGTCTATTTGGGGAGGTCAAGGGAACTTTTATCCAAAGGATATTCCAGCAGACCAGTTAACTCATTTAAACTTTGCATTTATGGATTTTGATTCTAATGGAGACTTAGTATTTACAGATAAGGATGCTGCAACAGGGGCGCCAGTCGGACAAGCTGGAGTTCAGTGGGGAGCACCAAACGCTGGAATTTTAATAGCACTTCAAGAACTTAGAGCTAAGAATCCTAACTTAAAGATAGGAATATCTGTTGGGGGATGGTCTAAGTCTGGAGATTTCTCTTTAATAGCTAGAGACAAAAATAAGAGAGATAACTTTATAAAAAATATTATAAAATTCGTAGATTACACTAATATGGATTTTATTGATTTAGATTGGGAATACCCAGGTGATGTAAGGCAGCCTGACTTAGTTGATAATAAAAATGATGAAGGTGCTATACATTCAATCCCAGAAGATAAGGAAAACTATATAACTTTACTTGAAGAATTAAGAAGCGCTTTAGATAAAAAAGGAGTTGAAGTTAATAAAGACTACGAATTATCAGTAGCACTTCCTGCACCTAAAGCTAAGGTAGACTTAGGAGTAGATGTTGATAGATTATTTAACGTAGTAGATTTTGCAAATATAATGACTTATGACATGAGAGGGGCTTGGGACCCTGTAAGTGGTCACCAAACAGGACTTTATGCAAACCCGAATGATAGCTTAAAAGGGAATAACTTATCAGTTGATGAATCAGTTGATTATCTTTTAAGTAAGGGTGCAGAACCTGAAAAGATAGTTATAGGTGCAGCTTATTATACTAGAGGTTGGAATAAGGTTTCTAAAGGAGATAATAAGGAATTACCAGGATTATTTGAAGACGCTGAAAAGAACTCAAAAGATGCAGATCAAACTCCGTCATATGGAGCTCCAAACGAAGCACCACTTACTGTCGGAGACGGGGGACGTAGTAGCGGTGTTTGGTCTTACAGAAGTTTAGATAAGTTAAAAGCTAATTATCCAGGGCTTAAAGAATATTGGGATGACACAGCTAAGGCGCCATACCTTTATGACGAATCAACAGGGAAATTCTTTACTTATGATAACGTAAAATCTATAAATGAAAAGACTAAGTATGTAAAGGAAAATAATCTAGGTGGAGTTATAGGCTGGATGGCATCTCAAGATGCACCTACTAATAATTCTAGTAGAAGAGATGAATTAACTACAGCTACTAAAAAAGGTCTTTTTGGAGAAAATGAATTACAAAAGCATGATATAGGATATTCTAATTTAGATATTTCAGCTACTGTAAATACTTACGAACAAGAGTGGGGAGTAGATAAAAAAGGATATGAGATAACTATTAAAAATAATGAAAAAGCAGAAGAGTCTAATGGAGTTTTAAAAGAAGTTGAAAGAGGTGCTGAAACTATAAAAGCACCAAAACTATATTTAAAAACTGACAAGGCATTAAATAGAGGAGATTATACATCTGGTACTGTAACTTATGAAAATGGGTATACAGTTGTAGATTTAAAATCAGTTTGGGAAGGTAAAAATATAGAACAAGGACAAACTTATACATTTAAATTATCTGGAGATGCTAAGATTGAAAGCATAGAGATAGTTCAACGTATGTCTGAAACTGGACCTGAAATTTACAAACAAACTATTTTTGGAGAAAAAGTGCCAGAAGTTAATAGCGCACCTGTACTTAGCGGAGTTTTAGATAAAACTATAAAAGTAAATGAAGATTTTGATAAGCTTCAAGGGATTACAGCAACTGACAAAGAAGACGGAGATTTAACTTCAAAAATAAAGGTAGAAGGAACTGTAGATACAAGCAAAGAAGGAAAATACACTTTAACTTACAAAGTATCTGACAAAGAAGGACTAACTACTACTAAAAACAGGGTTATAACTGTAAAGGCTGAAGAAGTTACACCTCCAGAAGTAAATTAAGCTCCAGAATTAAAAGGAGTAGAAGATAAAACTATCAAATTAAACGAAAAGTTTGATAAGCTTCAAGGAGTTACAGCAACAGATAAAGAAGACGGAGATCTAACTTCAAAAATAAAAGTAGAAGGAACTGTAGATACAAGCAAAGAAGGAAAGTACACTTTAACTTACAAAGTATCAGACAGTAAAGAATTAACTACTACTAAAAATAGAGTTATAACTGTAGAAAATGAAGAAGTTAAGCCACCAGTAGAAGATTCTGACTTTGGAGTTGGAAAAGGAGTAGAGTGGGCAGAGCAAGTTAATGCACCTTTTGCAGATATGACAGCTTGGAATAATGGAGATTTCTCTGTAAATGGAGCTTTAAATTTAAAGAAAATATCAGAAGATACAGGAGTAAAATTCTTTAACCTAGGATTTATTCAAGCAACTTCAGGAGTTCAAAACGGAAAAGTTAACTGGGGATTTGGAGGTTTTGATGTCTTAAGTGAAAGACATAAAGATAACACTCAATACCAAGGTATAAAACAAGCTATAAAAGATGTTAGAGCATTAGGCGGAGACGTTGCAATTTCTTTAGGAGGATTAAATGGAACTGCTATTTGGGAAGTTACTCAAGATGTTGACGTTTTATATAACACTTATAAAGAAATAGTTACAGGCTATGGTTTAACTAAGATTGATTTAGATATTGAAGGTGCAACTTCAACTAACAAACAGTTAAACATCCAAAACGCTAAAGCAATAAAGAGAGTTCAAGATGAAACTGGCGTAGAAGTAGTTTTAACTTTAGCTGTTTTACCTAGCGGTTTAACAAATGTTCAGTTAGATGTTTTAGAAGCTTACCTTTCTCAAGGGGTTAAGGTTGATTTAGTAAATATTATGACTATGTGCTACGGACAAGCTACTCTTCTTCCAGGTGAAAACTACGGAACAGCTTCACTTAGGGCAGTAGATAGCACTAAAGATCAATTAAAAGAATATTACAAAAAGTATGCAAATACAGAATTAACAGACAAAGAAGCATATAGAAAGATAGGAACTACAGTTTCAGTAGGATTTGAAGGAGAAGCACACCCAATCTTCCCTAAGGAGTGGACTAGCTTAGTAGTTGATCACGCTATAGAAAAAGGGCTTGGAATGACTTCAATGTGGTCTATAAATAGAGACTCTATGGCTCAATCAAATAAAGGAATATACGCTCCATACGAGCATACAAACCTATTTAAAAAGTTTGGAACAGGAGAAGAAATTCCAGATAAAAATGCAGCTCCAACTTTTAGTGGAATAGAAGATAAGACTATTAATTTAGGAGATAGCTTTAATCCATTAGAAGGAGTAAAGGCTAACGATAAAGAGGACGGAGACTTAACTTCTAAGATTGAAGTTACAGGAAAAGTTGATACTTCAAAGAGTGGAAAATACACTTTAACTTATAAAGTATCTGATAGTGAAGGTTTAGAAACAACTAAAACTAGAACTATAACTGTAAAAGATAACTCTATTGTAGAAGATACTTTTGATATTAATAAAATCTATTATGGCGGAGAAATAGTTATCTACAAAGGTGAAGAATACAAAGCTAAGTGGTGGGTTCAAGGTGAAGCACCAGACAAATCACAAGCATTTGAAAAGATAGTTAAACCTAATGAAGACGGAAGCTTAAACTGGTATGAAGGAATGGTTTGTACTGGCGGAATGCAGGTTTCTTTTGAAGGAAAGATATATGAAGCTAAATGGTGGACAACATCAAAGCCAGGTAGCGATGATTCTTGGAAATTAATCAAATAAAATATTAGAAATCTAAATATTATAAAGTTAGAAAAAGTAATTAGTAAGAAGAAAAGAGCATGGTATTTAAAAATATCGTGCTCTTTTTCTATTAATATATTTACGTTAATAGAAATAAGTATTAATATGGTAAAAATAGGAAAAAAGAAGGGGAGAAAATATGGGAAAATTTTTAAAGGAAAATATAGAGACGATTATTAGAATAATAATATTTTGTATAGGGTTATATATAATCTATAATAGCGTTATTTGGGGAAGAGAGGATGCAGTAAATTATATCAGTGGTTCAAACTGGACAGATGGGACGCAATTTAATGTTTTGGTGGATAAATCTATTTTAAAATATATGATTTTAGGGGTGTTAGTTGCATTAATTTCAAAAACAAAAATCTCTAAAAGTACTAAATAAATTATTTAAACCTAAGCTTTATGAAGTATAATCTTATTATAAAAGCATAGAAAGGTTTGATAGATAAATGATAAAACCAGTTGTAAAAGATGTATTATTTTTAAATCAAAAGTCAGAAATAGCAACTAAAAATGATATAGGAGTAATAAAGGATTTAGAAGATACTTTAAGAGCGAATTTAGAGTATTGTGTAGGGATGGCAGCAAATATGATCGGGGTTAAAAAGAGGATTTTAGTTTTTAGTGTAGGAAATATAATAGTTCCTATGGTAAACCCTATTATTTTAAAGAAGGAAGGTCAATATAGTGCTGAAGAGTGCTGCTTGTCTTTAACTGGATTTAGAGAAACTAAAAGATACGAAACTATAGAGGTAGAATACTTAGATAGGAATTTTAAAAAGCACAAAGAGACTTTTAAAGGCTTTACAGCTCAAATTATTCAACATGAAATAGACCATTTTGAAGGAATAATAATTTAAAGTTTAGGAGGATGAATATATGAGAATTGGGGTTATAGGTCCAGCTGAAGATGAGATTATGCCTTTTATAGATAAGATAGAAGGAAAGATTAAGAATTCTTATGCTATGTTAAACTTTTATAGTGGTAAATTCGAAGGGGTAGACGTTGTTGCACTTTTTTCAGGGGTATGCAAAGTTAATGCTGCAATAGCTACTCAGATTTTGATAGATAAGTTTGAAGTTACCCATATTATAGTTACAGGAGTAGCTGGGGGAATTGATAACAGTTTAAGGGTTGGAGATACTGTTATTGCATCTCAAATATCATATCATGATGTTGAAACAGGTATATTAACAGAGTACCATCCTTGGATGAAGAATAGTTATTTTAAATCAGACAAACTATTAATAGATATTTCTAAAAAGATAGTAGAAAATAATAAATTCAAACAAAAAATTTATTTTGGGAAAATAGTTACAGGTGAAGCCTTTATAAGTGATAGTGGAAGAGATATTATAATAAAAAACCATAATCCACTATGTGTTGATATGGAAACTGCAAGTATTGCACACGTTTGTTATGTAAATAGTATTCCTTTTTTAGCAATTAGATCAATGTCAGATACTGAAGAAGAAAGTGGTAATGAAGCATTTGAAAAAAATTGCACGTTAGCTGCTAATAATTCTTTAAATTTAACAGAATTAATAATAAGAGATTTAAAGTAAATATAGAAAAGCACTCTAAAAAATATTATTTAGGGTGCTTTTTAGTTATTCAATACAATTCTTCTCTTAACTTTTCTAAAAACTTTTCAGCTTGGTTAGAGAAGGCATGATTTTTATTCCATACAAAGCTTAAAGAAGATTCTAATTTAGGGTAAAGTGGCTTAAAGCATAAGTTGCTATTTAGGCTTGTGTTTATTAGTTTATCTAAGCATAGTGCAAAGCCTACCCCTTCTTCCACCATTAAAGAAGCATTAAATATAAGGTTGTAGGTTGAAACTATATTTAAATCGTCATAATCAAAGCCAAGCCAACCTGAAAACTCATTATGCACTAAACTTTGCCTTGAAGTTATTAGAGGGATATCTATTAAATCATCTTTTGTAATATGTTTTTTAGAAGATAATAAACTATCCTTTGGCACTAAAAGGCCCCAAGTATCTTTTAAGGGAAGTTTTATAAAGTCATACTTTTTTATATCTGAAGGCTCTATAAAAACACAAAAGTCTAGGATTCCTTTATCAAGTTTTTCTGTAATATCGTCTGCATTGCCACTAAATAAATGAACCTTTATATTAGGGTAATCTTTTATAAGCTTTTTTGTGGCACGTGCAATTATTCTCATAGCATCAGTTTCGCCACAACCTATATATATATCACCACAGATTAAGTCATTATTTGATAAAAAGTCTTTTTCAGTTTTATCTACTAAAGTTACTATCTCTTTAGCTCGCATTTGTAATAAAAAACCATCTTTTGTAAGGGATATATTTCTACTTACTCTTTTAAAGAGAGTTGTATTTAATTCATCTTCTAATTGTTTTAATTGTCTAGATAAGGTAGGTTGCGTTATATGAAGGGCGTCAGCAGCTTTAGATATGCTACCTTCTTTTATTACTGTTAAAAAATATTTTAATAAGCGTATCTCCATTTTTAACTCCTAAATAAAATTATTTACTATAGATTATAACATTAAGTATGCTTAAAAGGCATAAAATTCTATTTAATATAGGTATTTGGTATCTTAAAGCTTAGATTTTATAATTAAGATAAGAAATATATAAGAGCTTTAGGAGGTTATTATGTGCAAAGATTTAATTGAAAAAATAAATGAGAGAGATTTAATTCTTTATGACGATCCAATATTTTCTGATATTAATAAGGTTTTAGAAAAGACTTTAAAGTTAACTTCAGAACTTAATTTAGGATATAAAAAGCCAGAAGAAATAAGAGAAATTTTAAAAGAGATTACAGGAAGGGAAGTTAGTAGCTCAGTTCAGGTTTTAACTCCCTTTAATACTGATTTTGGAGCAAATATAAAAATTGGGGAAGGGGTATTTATAAATAAGGGGTGTATGATAGTTGATTTAGGCGGAGTTGAGATAGAGGATAATGTTTTAATTGGACCTAGTGTGAATTTATTATCTGTAAATCATCCAACTGATATTAAAAACCGTAGAGGTGTGATACTTAAAAAAGTAAGGATTAAAAAGAACGCTTGGATAGGGGCATCAGTTACAGTTTGTCCTGGGGTAACTATTGGTGAAAATTCTATTATAGGGGCAGGGAGTGTAGTTACTAAGGATGTTAAAGATAACTCTGTTTATGCTGGAGTACCTGCAAGATTTATTAAGAATATATAAGGTTATGGGATTTTTAAATAAATTAAAAACGGATAGGATATAGTTTGTAAACAATAGTTATGGTATAATTTAACAGTAAATTGTTTTATGAAGGGATTTTTATGAGAGTAAGATTTGAAAATAGTTTAGATGATTATAATAAGGCTCAATCTTTTTTCAGAGAAAAAATTGGGATAATAATATATTTACCATCGATTGTATTTTGGATAGCAACTATATATCAAGGCATTATAACTTATGGAGAATATAAAAATAATAATATTGGTGGTGCTGAAAATTCATTAGAAGTTACTTTAGCAATGGGTTTTATTGCATTAATTTTCACCTTGATATTTAATAAAATATCGATTAGTAAGATATTTGAATTTAATTTAAAAAGGCAATTAAGATCTAACTATGATATGTTATTAAAGGAAAAAGTTTTAGAGTTAAATGAAAATAATATTAGTTTGAAATTTATAAACGAAAAAAAGGTAATAATTAAATATATTGATATAAAAGATGTATTTGAAAATGAAGACTCTTTGTATATAACTTTAAATTCACGTTTAGAAGAAGGAATATCAGGAGTTATAATCCCTAGTATGTACTTTAAGAATAAGTTGGAAAAAAATGAATTTATAAATATTATTAACAACAAGAGATCGCTAGCTTAATAAGTTGGGGATCTTAAGTTATTTAAAATATTTAAAGAGGTATGGGAAATATTAAAAAGTAAAAGGGGTGAAGTTATGAATAAGAAGAAAATAATTTCTATTTTTGTTTTGGGAGCTGTAGTTATATTTGGGGGTGTGTTATTTAAGATTAAATCAAATGAGTTTATAAAAGATAGCAACACAATAGGAAGAGAGTTAAGTATAAAAAATGATAAAGCACATGCAAGTTATGAGGAAATACCATCGTTAACAGTATTAAAATCTGAATCAGATTTAATTGTTGAAATTATAGGAACAGATACTATTGAAAATAGAGATTATAAAGATGTGCCAGTTAAAGTGAGTACTGTAAAAGTATCAGAGGTAATAAAAGGAGACATAAAAGAAAATGAAATTAAAATATTGCAGGATGCGGATTTAGATATAACTCCTAAAAAAGATGAGAAATTATTAATGTTTTTAAAGAAAGGAACTGATAATAAGGATTGTTATATACCTGTAGGTGGAGGTCAAGGAATATACAAAATTATTGAGAATAAAAAAACAAATAATAGAACATTGGAAGCACAGTCTTTATATAATGAAAACATTTTAAATGATTTAAAGGGAAATTATGATGATTTGAGAAAATCATTAAAATAAAACCTAATAATAGTAAATATCTGTTGAGGCTAAAGCTCCTTTTCAAGGAGTTAATAGTAGCAACAGATTTTTTTGTTTAAATAAAGAAAAAATAGTTGAGGTATGGGATATGAAGATAAATGAGATTATAAGAGAAAAGAGAAAATTAGAAAATTTAACTCAAGAACAATTAGCAGAAAAGTTAGGGGTTTCAGCTCCCGCAGTTAATAAGTGGGAAAAGGGAAGTAGGATATAATGATAAGCAATATAAAAAGTGATGAAAGCTTAGAATTTTTGAGAGATACTAAAGGATTTAATGAAATTTTAGATAAATATATATAATATTATATTTAAGGTATATAATCAAACTTAGATAAATAGAGCAGGGAGAGATTTAGTTATGGGCTTTAAAATTATTAACAAAGACGAGTGGAATAGAAGAGAATATTTTGATTACTATTTAGATGAAGTTCCGTGTACTTACAGTATGACAGTAAAACTTGATATAACAAAACTAAAAAATTCTAATCAAAAGATCTATCCAAAGATGATACACAGCATTACAAAAGTAGTTAATAATCACAGTGAATTTAGAATTGCCTTTGATGTTGAAGGAAGAGTTGGAATTTTTAATGAGATGATTCCTTGTTATACTATTTTTAATAATAAAACTGAAACTTTTTCAAACCTTTGGACTGAATATAATAAAGATTATGATATATTTTTAAAGGCTTTTAATAAAGATATGGAGGAGTTTGGCAATACAAATAAGATGCATGCAAAACCTAATATACCTGATAATAATTTTCCAATATCAATGATTCCTTGGACCACATTTGAAGGGTTTAATTTGAATTTGAAAAAGGGATATAATTATTTATCTCCAATTTTTACAATGGGTAAGTATTATAAAGAAAACGAAAAATATTTGTTACCATTAGCAATACAAGTAAGCCATGCTGTTTGTGATGGATTTCATGTTTGTAGATTAATAAATGAACTTCAAGAACTATTACATATTTAATTTATGTTATATAATATAGGCAAATAGATTTATTGGAGGTAAGTTTTATGGAACAAAAAGAAAGACATTCGATTCTGCCATTTTGCAGCGGCTCCTAGAACTTTATCAGTTATGTGAGAAATAGAAGACGCTGATAATTCAACTCCATATAGTTCTTCCATTTCCGCATCAAGTAATTGCTACATAACATCTTTAAATAATTTTTTCATCAATCCGTTTTTACCAACTAAATCTTCGACAGATTTACAATTTTTAATTTCTTCTTGATAATTAATTTCCTTTGTTATTTAAAATCCTCCTTAATTTATTAAGGATATTACTCCAAATTTACCACCTAAGTATACAAAAAAACTGTAGATAAATTTGTATTTACACAAACTTATCTACAGTGCCAAATCAGATAGCTTTTTTTAATTTAAGATTATTCAACTGATGTCAAATCCCAAATATAAAAATGATTTAAAAAACTTTTCTTTGTTAAATTAAATAATTGATCATCTTTTTCTAAAATAAAAGTATCACCTAATTGATTTATAAGTTCAAAATTATCTTTTTCGATTGTTAATATTACTTTTTTTATACTTGCTGTATCATTTTTACTAAAGAAATAATCGTAATTTTCTGAATAATAAAGTTCGTTTTGTGCAATTCCAACATTATAAAAACCTTTAACTCCATTGAAACCTAATTTAAGTAAAAATAATGATAGAGTTGAAATTATAATTATTATGCTAAAAAATATTGGTATTTTTAAATATCTCTTCATTGTAAAATAACCCTCTTATTCCATTATATGTAATAATGTTATTGTAACATATAATGAGGGGGAATTGTAATGATAAAAAAGAAAGTTTTAGTGATGATGTTAGTAGTAACATCACTAATAAGTATGGGTGGGATAGTAGCTTATTCAAAAACTAACGGGGAATTAAAAAATATTAATACTTTGGAAATCGTTTCAATTGATGGTGGGTTTAGCGAATCAGAAATAGCAGAGATGGAGAAAAATTATCAGAATACAATAGAAATAAGCAATCAAAGGGATAAACAAATTGGAGATATTATCTTTAGGATAACAAATGATGATAATTTAAGGATGAAAGCTATCGAATTAGATAAATAGAGCAGGGAGAGATTTAGTTATGGGCTTTAAAATTATTAACAAAGACGAGTGGAATAGAAGAGAATATTTTGATTACTATTTAGATGAAGTTCCGTGTACTTACAGTATGACAGTAAAACTTGATATAACAAAACTAAAAAATTCTAATCAAAAGATCTATCCAAAGATGATACACAGCATTACAAAAGTAGTTAATAATCACAGTGAATTTAGAATTGCCTTTGATGTTGAAGGGAGAGTTGGAATTTTTAATGAGATGATTCCTTGTTATACTATTTTTAATAATAAAACTGAAACTTTTTCAAACCTTTGGACTGAATATAATAAAGATTATGATATATTTTTAAAGGCTTTTAATAAAGATATGGAGGAGTTTGGCAATACAAATAAGATGCATGCAAAACCTAATATACCTGATAATAATTTTCCAATATCAATGATTCCTTGGACCACATTTGAAGGGTTTAATTTGAATTTGAAAAATGGATATAATTATTTATCTCCAATTTTTACAATGGGTAAGTATTATAAAGAAAACGAAAAATATTTGTTACCATTAGCAATACAAGTAAGCCATGCTGTTTGTGATGGATTTCATGTTTGTAGATTTATAAATGAACTTCAAGAACTATTACATATTTAATTTATGTTATATAATATAGGCAAATAGATTTATTGGAGGTAAGTTTTATGGAACAAAAAGAAAGAAATTTATATGATATGTTTTTAAATTACTCTTATAGTGAATTAAAGGATTTATTTAAAAAGGCTAAAACAAAAGAAGAAAAAGATTTCTATATGACTTTATCAAATTTTGTACTACAAACTGAACAAGCAAAGGTTATTGGTAAATAAGTATGCCACAATACACAATATTTGCAGGAGTAAATGGAGCAGGTAAAACTTCAATATACAAATCAATTTATTTTAATGAAAATAGTGGTGAAAAAAGAATAAATACGGATGAAATGGTATCTAGAATAGGTAACTGGAAAGATAAGAATCTTCAATTAAAATGTGCAAGGGAAGCCGTAAAGCTTATAAAAAATTATATTTCTGAAGGTATATCTTTTAATCAAGAGACAACTTTGACTGGTAAAAGTATAATTAGAAATATTAAATATGCAAAATCAAAAGGGTTTAATATAGTTGTAAATTATATTGGAGTAGAAAATCCAGAAATAGCTAAGGAGAGAGTTAGACATAGAGTTAGTGTTGGAGGACATGGTATACCTGATGAAGATATAGAAAGAAGATATTATGAATCTCTAAAGAATTTAAAAGAAATAATTGAAATTTGCGATGAGCTAAGTATATATGATAATACTGAAAGATTTAGACAAGTAGTTCAATATGATAATGGAGTTCTCGTTTGGAAAGATAAAGTCATTCCGAAATGGATAAAGTGCTAATTAAAGTAATTTAATTAGCACTTTTTTTTACTTAAGGCATTTTATTTAAAGATAAGTCTTTAAGAGAAGCTTTAATCTCTTCTCTAGATTTACCTAAAAAGCTTTCTACAGCTGCTGTTATTGCGCCTTCTACTAGAGCACAATCAACTGGTTCTATAATATCTAAATTATAACTTTCAGGGTCTAAAAATTCTTTTGCCATTTCTGTATTCATATAAGCACTTCCAAGGTCAAATAATATTAAAACACCGTCATCTGAATATACAGATTGTATACCTTCTGATATTTTAAAAGCATCAGTTCCGATTCTCATATCAGAAGTACCACCTGCTGCAATCATCTTTGCTCCATCTGCCATTTGCTTTGACATTTCTACTACGCCTTCTGCGATTTTTGTGCTATGTGAAACTATAACTAAACCTACCATACGTAATCTTCCTTTCTTTATGTCTTTTTTCTATACTTCTTCGCTTATTGTTTTTAATATTAAATACATTGAAGTTGCGCCTGCATCAGCATGTCCTATACTTCTATCTCCAAGGTAGCTTGCACGTCCTTTAGTAGCTTTTATAGTTTTAGTAAATTCCACTCCTTCTTTAGCTTTATTTACGGCTCTATTTAAGGCAGATTTATCTAAATCGCCGTCTTGTATTGCTTTTTCTAGCTCAACTACAGCAGGAGATAATGCATCAATCATTGTTTTTTCACCTTCTGTTGCATGACCTCTTTGCTTTATTCCATCTAAGGCAACTTTTAAAATATTTAAAAAGTCATTTATATCTATCTCAGATTTATTATTTACTATCATAGAACCCTTCATAAAAGCAGTTCCATATAGAGGGCCTGAAGCTCCGCCAACACTTGAAACTAGAGTCATACCAGCTTGCCTTAATATATCCCCTATATTATTTCCATCATGTGCTTCTAGTTTAGACATAACAGCCTTTAAACCTTTGTCCATATTTAAACCGTGATCTCCGTCTCCTATAGCAGCATCTAATTCTGTTAAATAATCTTTGTTTTGAGAGATTACTTCTGTTACTTTTCCTAATATATCAATTACTTTATTTCCGTTTACCATAATTATTCCTCCAAGTTAGTCAAATATTTTAAATGCTGGTGTATCTGCTTTTGCATCTAATAATTCTTTTAATTCATTATCTAATTTAATTAAAGTTACAGAGCAGCCTGCCATCTCTAAAGAAGTCATAAACTCTCCAACAAAAGTTTTATGAATATTTATTCCTTTAGAATTTAAAACTTCACGAACTCTTTTATTTACTATATAAAGCTCCATTAAAGGAGTTCCACTTAAGCCATTTACCATAACTGCTACTTCAGAGCCTTTATCTAAAGGCATATCTTTTAATATTTTATCTAGAAGCTGGTCTGTTATTTCGTTTGCAGTAGAGATCTTTTCTCTGTGAGTTCCAGGTTCCCCGTGAATTCCCATTCCGATTTCTATTTCATCTTCAGCTAAAGAAAAGTTTGCTTTACCAGCAGCTGGCACGATACAAGAGCTTAGGGCCATCCCCATACTTCTAGTATTTTTAACTACTTTGTTTGCGATTTCTGTAACTTCTTCTAAAGTAGCACCAGTTTCAGCTTTAGCACCTGCTATTTTGTGAACGAAAACTGTACCTGCGATCCCGCGTCTTCCAGCTGTATATAAGCTATCTTCTACAGCAACGTCATCATTTACAACTACTTGTGAAACCTTTATTCCTTCCATTTCGGCCATTTCTTTAGCCATCTCGAAATTCATTATATCTCCTGTGTAGTTTTTAATTATAAGTAAAACACCGTTTCCATTATCAGTAGCTTTTATTCCTTCTAAAACTTGGTCTGGAGTAGGGGATGTGAAAACTGAACCGCAAACAGCTGCATCTAGCATACCGTATCCTACATAGCCTGCGTGTGCTGGCTCGTGTCCACTTCCACCACCACTTACTAAAGAAACTTTATCCTTTTTTTGATTTTTTCTAACTATCACATCAAAATTATCAAGCTTTTTTAAGTATTCTGGGTGCGCAAAAACCATACCATCCATCATATCTTGTAAAACTTCGTTTGGGTTATTTATTAATTTTTTCATATTAAAAACCTCCTAAATATTTCAACTAATTCTATTTATTAAAATTAAACTGTATTCTTAAATTAATTCTCATAAGTAATTAAGAGCAAAAGCTGTGCCAAAAGTTTTATAATTTAATAAATGGGGCTTTAAGGGTAGAAGAATAGGGAGTTTAGGTAGGATTATAGAAAATAGTTTTAAATAATAAAAATAAAGGTTGGTAAAAAAGAACAAAGAAAAAAAGAACAGATTGTTCTTTTTTACCAACCTAGTTCTTTTCCTTAAAAAGGATTACTTTTTCTATGCCGAAGGCTCTTGCTTTAGCGGCTACAGTTTTGTGAGTTAGACCTAAAGCTTTCCCGGCTGCATTAAAGCTTCCGTATTTTTTTAGGGCTTTTTCTATAATTAGTTTTTCGTATTCTTTCATAGTTAAAACTTCGTTTGAATTAGTTATTGTTTCTTCGATTTTATTTTTTTCTTCTTTTTCGAAGGCGTTTAGTTCGCTTCTTATGTGGATAGGTAAATCTTTTAAAGTTATGTAGTCATTTTCTGAAAGGGTAACTATTCGCTCTAAAAGGTTTTGAAGTTCTCGAACGTTTCCGGGCCACTTATAATTTAAGAAACATTCCATAGCGTCGTTATTTATTCCTAAGATTTCTTTTGAGTTATTTTTTGTAAACATCTCTAGAAAATGTCCTATAAGAAAGGCTAAATCTTGCTTTCTTTCTCTTAGGGGAGGAATATTTATAGGGATAACATTTAATCTATAATAAAGGTCTTCTCTAAACTCATAGTTTTTTACCATCTCTTCAAGGTTTCTGTGGGTTGCAGCTATTATTCTAATATTAGTTTTTATAGTATCTGTGCCACCAACTCTTCCAAACTCCCTTTCTTGAATAACTCTAAGGATTTTAGCTTGCATATTAATTCCCATCTCTCCAATTTCATCTAAAAAGATAGTTCCGTTGTTTGCAAGTTCAAACTTACCTAATTTTCTTTTGTAAGCTCCGCTAAAAGAGCCTTTTTCGTGACCGAATAGTTCACTTTCAAGTAGGTTTTCAGGGATAGCTGCGCAGTTTACTCTTACAAAAGGACCTTTGTTATTTGAAGAAGAAAGGTGGATTCCTTCTGCTATAAGCTCTTTACCTGTACCACTTTCACCTCTTATTAAGACAGTAGCATTAGTTTTTGCAGCTTTTTTAGCTAGGGCTAGTACATCTAAGGTTGTCCCGCTTCGCCCTATAAATTTAGAAAAAGCTTTATCTGGTTCTTCACGTCTGTAAAGTTCACCTTCTAAGTATTCTGCCTTTGCTGAGATTTCGTTAACCATCTCAGTTAAAATTTGAACTTCTGAAAGGTCTTTAATTATAGATAAAACTCCAACAATCTCTCCATCTAATTTTATAGGAGTGACAGACCCGACGACTACAGTTCCGCTTGGCTTTTTAATAATATTGCCTGTAGATACTTTTCCAGTTTTTAAGACCATATGCCTTAGGCCATTTTTTGAGACGTCTTTAATATTTTTATTTAAAAGATTTTCTTCACTTTCACCAGTTAATTTTAAGTAGGCTTTGTTTACATAAGTAATAAAGCCATCTTTATCTAAGAGACAAATACCATCGTGAACATTTTCAACTATAATTTGAAGTCTTTCTTTTAATTCTTTTACTTCGTATAATTCAGATTTTATTTTCTCAAGATTTGAGATATCTTCAAAGATTGAAACAGCACCTTTTAGCTCTTTATTTATCTCTATGACGTTAGTATTTATTAAAAGCATCTTATCTTTTAGGTGAATTTTAGTGCCAAGTCTAGGTTTTTTATCTTTTAAAACTGAACTTATAGGGAATTTAGGCAAAATATCGTTTACATTTTTGCTGACGACATCTTTGTAATTTATAGATAAGATATTATCAGCAGATTTGTTTGTAAGAATTATATCTCCAGTGCTATCTACTACGATTATACCGTTAGAGGTGCTCTTTAAAACTTCTTCGAAAGTTATGTTGTTATCTGTTATTATATCGTCTATCTCTTCTTGAGAAGTTTCATCTACAATAAAATCACCTTCTATAAATTCTGAAAATTCCTTTAAAGGCTTAATATCGTCTGTATCACAAGTTAGATAAATTTCTTCTCCTTTTTTAACCTTTAAAAGAACTAAAGGCATTAAGCTAGTTGCAAGAATCTTTTCTCTATCTTTATATTTTATATATAAATTGCAGTTATATTTTTTATTAATCTCATTTGCTTTTATGACAACCATAGCCACAACACGGGCGTGAAGTCCTTTTTCGTGGTTTATGATAGATTTAATCTGTATCATAAAATTTCCTCCTTAAGTAGTTTAAATTAAGCATATTTTAATTATAGTAGAAAATAGAAAATTGGGCTAATAGAAATATATAGTATAATGAGGGTAAAATAGTAAATTTTAGATAGGAGTTAGATTTATGCACAAAATACTTATAGTAGAAGATGATTTAGTTATAAGCACAGAACTTTGTAATCATATGAAAACTTGGGGGTATGAAACTTTAGCTGTAGAAAACTTTAATGATGTTTTAAAGGAGTTTGTAGAGTTTGATCCTCAAATAGTACTTTTAGATATATCTTTGCCTTTTTATAACGGGTATCATTGGTGCAGTGAAATTAGAAAAATTTCTAAAGTGCCTATAATATTTATTTCTTCTACTTCTGACAACATGAATATATTATTAGCTATAACTCAAGGGGCTGATGATTTTATATCTAAACCTTTTGATTTAAATATAGTAACTGCAAAGGTTCAAGCACTTTTAAGAAGGACTTATGATTTTTCAGTTCAAAATAATCTTATAGAACATAGAGGAGTTATCTTAAATTTAAGTGATGCTTCTTTAAATTATAATGGGGAAAGACTAGAATTATCTAAAAATGAATTTAAGATTTTAGAGATTCTTTTAGAGAATAAAGGAAAGATAGTTTCAAGATGTAATATAATGACTAAGCTTTGGGAGAGCGATAATTACATAGATGATAACACCTTAACTGTAAATGTTACTAGAATCAGAAAAAAGCTAAAAGATATAGGCTTAGATGATTTTATCTTAACTAAAAAAGGAATAGGATATGTGGTGGAATAGATGAAGCTTATATTTAATTATTTAAAAGATAATCTTAAGTTTTTAGGGGGAGTGTTATCCCTTACCTTTATATATTTAATAGTGTTCTTCCTTTATAACTTGCCACTTGAACCTATATTTTACGGGTTAGTTTTATTTTTTGTAGCGGTTATTATTTCACTTATAATAGGCTTTATAAAATATAAAAATAAGCATTATAGATTAAAAAATATATTAGATAATGGAGTAATTTCTATAGAAAATTTAGAAGAGAGTAAGTCTTTAATAGAAGAAGATTATAAAGATATAATAAGTTTAGTTTTTAATGAAAAGGCAAAGGAAGTAGCTAAAGGTGAGAGGGAGAGAGAAGAAATATTAGATTATTTTACCCTTTGGGCTCACCAAATAAAAACTCCAATAGCTGCAAGTAAGATTCTACTTCAAAGAGAAGAAAATGATTATAATCTAGCAATTTCAAATGAAGTTTTTAAGATAGAGCAGTATGTAAATATGGTTTTAAGTTACCTTAGGCTAGATGAGATGTCTTCTGATTTGGTTTTAAAGGAATATTCTTTAGATGATATAGTGAAACAAGCTATTAGAAAGTATTCAAGGCTTTTTATAGGGAAAAGGATAAGCCTTAATTATGAACCCTTAAACTTAAATATAGTAACTGATGAAAAGTGGCTTCTTTTTGTTATAGAGCAAATCTTATCAAATGCTATAAAATACACTAAAGAATGTGGAAAGATATCTATCTATAACATAGGGAAAACTTTAGTTATAGAAGATAATGGGATTGGAATTGAAAAATCTGACTTACCTAGAGTTTTTGAAAAGGGATTTACAGGCTTTAACGGAAGAAACGATAAGAAATCTACAGGGCTAGGCCTTTATTTATGCAACAATATTCTAAAAAAACTATCACACAAAATAGAGATAGAATCAGAGGTCTTAAAATTCACAAGAGTAAAAATAAACTTAGAAACAATAGACCTTACACTCATTTCAAGTCAATAAAAAGACATATTAAAGGTTGGATCTCTAAAGGCACAGCTCGTACAGCTTTTATAAAACAAATAATAAAATTTGTTTAGTTAGAAGGATAAGTATTAATAAAAGAGAAGTAATGTTAAGAGCTAGTAGAATGGAGCTAGAGGAATGAACGCAAGATATAAATAAACAAAATTATCTTTTGAAACGTGGTGGTAGAGATGAATAGGTTATATGATAATAAAATATTTAGATATATATTTGATAACAAAATAATGTATATAGTATTTACAGTAATTATTAGTATAATTTTACCTTGGGTTATCTTTAATGCTAGTCCAATTAATAGTGGAAATTCAGATATAGAATCATTAAGTTACTTTGTTTCTATAATAATTTTGGTAATAATATTTTCATTAAACAAATATTACAAAATATATCTTAAAAATGCGAATAAATAAGAAGAATAAAGCAGTTAGAGTCATCTAGCTGCTTTTTGTTTTTTGTAAAAAACCCGTCAAAGGATATCTCTTAAATAATATAAAAATTCTAAACTTATTATTTAAAATACATTTAATCATAGAAACCTTATATAAATTTATTTATTATTATAGGAGAGAACCTTACACAGATGTAAGGTTTAGCTTTACATTGTAAGGTGAATCGATGGAGGGGGAAACTTTAGCTTGTTATACTAAGGTTAACAGAGTTAAGGGGGAAATAAAGATGAAGATTTTAGAAGTAAAAAACCTTAAAAAAATATATCAAACATTACTTGGAGGTAATAAAGTACAAGCTTTAAGTAGCGTATCTTTTTCTGTAGAAGAAGGAGAGTATTTAGCTATTATGGGTGAGTCAGGTTCAGGAAAAACTACACTTTTAAATATATTAGCAGCACTTGATAAACCTACAAGCGGTAGTGTTTTGTTAAATGGAGAAGATATAACAAAGATAAAAGAAAAAGGATTAGCTGAGTTTAGACGTAAGAATTTAGGATTCGTCTTTCAAGATTTTAATCTTTTAGATACTTTTTCTATTAAAGATAATATATTTTTACCTTTAGTTTTATCAGGAGAAAAGTATAAAGAGATGAATGAAAAGCTTAAGCCTATAGCTAAAAAGCTTTTGATTGAAGATATCTTAGAAAAATATCCTAATGAATTATCAGGAGGGCAAAAGCAAAGAGCGGCAGTTTCTAGAGCTTTAATTACAAATCCAAAGCTGGTTTTAGCAGACGAGCCTACAGGGGCACTTGATTCTAAGTCAGCAAACAGCTTACTTAAGATGTTTAATGAAATAAATGAAGAAGGGCAAACTATCTTGATGGTTACACACAGTACAGCTGCAGCTAGCCACGCTAAAAGAGTTTTATTTATAAAAGATGGTGAGGTTTTCCACCAAATCTATAAAGGGGATATGACAAACGAAGAGATGTATCAAAAGATAACAGATACATTAACGATAATTGCAACAGGTGGTGAGACTAATGAATAGCTCACTTTATCCAAAACTTGCATTAACTAATATAAAGAAAAATTCAAGGCTTTATATCCCTTATATTTTAACTTGTATTGTAACTATAGCTATGTTTTACGTTATATTTGAACTAGCTAATAACCCTGGGATGAAAAAGCTACCAGGGGCTACAGGAATAATTAGTTTAATGAGCTTTGGCGTAGTTATAATCGGAATTTTATCAGCTGTATTTATTTTTTATGCAAATAGCTTTTTAATAAAACAAAGAAAAAAAGAGTTTGGATTATTTAATATTTTAGGGATGGAAAAAAGGCATATAGCTAGGATAGTATTTTTTGAAAACCTATATGTATCTTTAGGAAGTTTAGTTACAGGGATCCTTTTAGGATTATTATTAAATAAACTAATGTTTTTACTTCTTTTAAAGCTTTTAAAGTTTGAAGTACAGATGGGATTTGAATTTTCAAGGATAGCATTAATAGGGACAGTAATTTTGTTTACAATAGTGTTTACATTAGTACTTACAACTACGATAATTCAGATTTATAGATCAAAACCTATAGAATTAATAAAAGGAAAAAGCGTTGGAGAAAGAGAGCCTAAAAACAAATGGATAATAACTATAATAGGGCTTATATCACTTTCTATAGGCTATTATATTTCAGTAACTACAACTAATAAATTAGCAGTAGTAAATTTATTTTTTGTAGCAGTTTTATTTGTTTGTATCGGGGTATATTGCTTATTTACATCAGGGTCTATAACTTTACTTAAAATCCTAAGAAAAAATAAAAATTATTATTATAAAACTAATCATTTTATTTCAGTTTCAACTATGATGTATAGGATGAAACAAAGTGCTTTCGGACTAGCTAATATCTGCATATTATCAACATCAGTTTTAGTAGTAGTATCATCTACAGTAGCACTTTACGTAGGAAGTGAAGATATAATAAAGTCTAGATATCCTAAAGAAATAACTATAACTTTAAACAAAGCTTCAGATAAAGCTATAGAAGATGTAAACAAAACTGTAGACAAAATTTTAGAAGAAAATAAAGTAAGTGCAGTAGATTTAGCTTCTTACAAAATGAAAACAGGGATCCTTTCTAAAGAAGGAGATAAATTTATAGTAAATGATGGAGTTACTTTTATAGCAAATGGAGACGTAAGCACAGTAATTCCAATAACTTTAGAAGATTATAATAAAGTTATGAAAGAAAATAAAACTTTAAAAGATAACGAAGTTTTGATGTATTCAAACAGAGAAAAATATAATAAAGATTCTTTTAGTATCGATGGAAAAACTTTTAATATAAAAGAAAAACTAAAGGAATGTGTTCCAAACGGAATGAACACAGCCAGTATTTTTAATACAGATTATATAGTAGTTAAAGACGATAATACTTTTAAGGAGTTATTAAAAAATAGTAATGAAGAGTATTATTACGGATTTGATTTAAGTAATAAAGATTTAAACGGTAAGGTTTATGATGAGATAAATAAAGAACTTAAGGGAGTACAAGACAAATATAAGATAAAAACAGAATTAGCAGATAGGGAAAGAGCAGACTTTTACTCTATATTTGGAGGGTTATTCTTCTTAGGAATATTCTTAGGAACTTTATTTATAATGGCAACTATTTTGATAATGTATTATAAACAATTATCTGAAGGTTACGACGATAAGGAAAGATACAATATAATGCAAAAGGTGGGCTTAAGTAAGAGGGAGATTAAATCTACTATAAACAGTCAGGTTTTAACAGTATTCTTTATGCCATTAGCCTTTGCAATAGTAAATATAGCCTTCGCATTCCCGTCTATAACAAGGCTTTTAGAAGCCTTAAACTTCACAAACGCAAAGCTTTACGCAGCATACACAGGGGTAACTTGCCTTGTATTTGCTCTTTGCTATGGAGCAGTTTATCTTGTAACTGCTAAGATTTATTACAAGATTGTAGAGTAGAATTTAATAGATATTTTAAACTTATTAGTAAAACCACTTAAAATAATTAAGGTTATTTAGTTATTATATTCATTTGAGAAAGGTATCATGGTAATTGGGTGAAGTAAAGTATTTTTATTGTGTGTATAGTGAAAATTATAAATATAGTATAATATAATTATTGGAAAAATGTATTATCTTAGTTTAAGAAAATATACATTAAAGATTTAGGGGGATAAAATGAATAATAAATATGTTTATCACTTCACAAAATATGAAAACTTTAAAAATATTATAGAGGGTGATAATTTAAGAATTTCATCAATGAAGAATATGAATGACATAAATGAAAGTACTATACAGTATCCAAAATCATTAACTTATGTAGATGAAAAAACAAATAATGATTTAAAAGAAAAGTACTTACGAAGAATGGGAAATGACGAAGAAATATATAAAGAGCATATTCAAGCGGAAACAGAAATTAGTGAATTATTTAAAAGATTATATTCTATAAGCTTTGTTGAAATAGATAAAGAAGATGATATTGAAGAATGTGATCTTTTGTGGGCTCATTATGGAGATTGTTACAGGGGGGTTGCTATAAGATTTAATAAAGAAAATTTGAATAAGCTTCTAGATGAACAATATTATTCAAAATCAGCAAAAGGTAATATTAAATATGTTACTAAAGATAAATTAAAAGTTGCTATAACTAGGACTTTTGAAGAATTTATGGTATCTAAAGAAAGTGAAATAAATGTACAAGAATTTTTTATAAAAAGTAATTATTTTCATAAACTAAAGTGTTGGGACTATGAGAATGAATATAGATTTTTATTATATTCTCATAGCTATCAAGATGGAGTTAGTTATCTTGAATTAAAAAATATAAAAAGTGCAATAGATAAAATTTTTATAGGTGTCAATGGAGATTTCGATAAATATTCAGAAATTTTAAAAGTTAATAATCTACACAATATTTATATAAAAAGGTGTTATGATATTTGGGGAAAAGAAAGTGGTAAAGAAATAGAAGATAGAACTTTTGAATTGTTTAGGCAAATTAAAAAATAGAAAATTTTAATAGGTTTATTTTTTATAGAAATTTGGTATAATAGAAATAAGAAAAGCTCAGTGCGCTAACACTAAGCTTATCCTTAGAACATTATTTTGTTTTAGGGCTATTGGATAAATTAAAAAAATATTTAATTAAGAGTGAAGCACACTAATCTTTGTCGGATGGGTGCTTTTTCTCTTTGCCATTAAGTTCTATATGAATTCCAAGAAATTTAATCTTGATAATTAATTTAGAAATAAAAAGATTATGTTTTAAAACTAATCTAATAATATAAATAGCAACAAAGCTTTTTATAGTCAATTCTAGCATGTCCAATACCACCCCCTAACTATGATGAAATATCACCAATAGTCCTAGGGGGATAAAACGTTCAAAACCCCCGTAGCCATCCACTACGGAATTCTTAAATTCTACCTTAAAATTATACCATAATTATGTAGAGAACATACATAAGAATAAAATGGAAAAAATAATAAAGTGCAAATTGCCTTAAAATAAAAAGTAAAGTGTATAAACTATAGAATAAAATCATAGTTTATACACTTTTTATTTGTCAAAATTGTTTAATAAGATTAAATGCAAGATTATATATCAGAATCTAATAGATTTTCAGGAAGGATTTACTACTAATTTATTTTGTAATAAAAAATAAACTTAGAGCTTTAATTGTCAGTTGATTACAAATTATGTCTAAAATGGTATAATTATAAGGAATAAATTATAGGGGAGATATTGATATGAATAATAAAAAGATACTTACAATAGATAAAAACTGTGTTTTTAAATCTAAAATAGAAGCAAAAGATGAGTTTAAAAATTCGTTTTTTATTGATGCGTATGAACATGCTGATAGATGTTTATCAGATATAGAAAATTTTGAATATAACTTAGAGAATGACAGTAATGATTTTAATAATATAATAGCTTTTGTAGGCGATAGGGGATCAGGTAAAACTTCTACTATGAAAAGTTTTAGAAATAGTTTAAAAAATAAAGGAAATTATACGGTTCTTGATACAGTAGATCCAATGTTGTTCTCAAATAAGGAATCTATTATTGAGATTATTGTTGGTCTTATGTTTAATAAATTTAAAAATGAAAAATTAGATGATAATCTAATGAAAAAAAAGGATTTGGCTAAGAAGTTTGAAAAAGTGTACAAAGATATAAAAATAATTAATACTAGCAAAGGAGATATACTAGAACAATCTTACGATAATCTAGAAGCTCTTATAGATTTATCATCAGCTGTTTCATTAAAAGAGGATATGAATGCCTTAATAAAAAAATATATTGAGTATATGAATATAAGAAGTGAGACAAAGAATAAATTCTTAGTGATTTCAATTGATGATTTAGATATGAATTTTAAAGTTGGAGAAAAAATGCTAGAAGATATCAGAAAATATTTAATATTACCAAATGTTGTGATATTGATGGCGATAAGGTTTGAACAATTAGAGGAAGTTATAGGTCAGAAATTTTCGAATGATTTAAAGGGAAATTTAGAATTAGCAAAATTAACAAAGAAAGAAAGTGATTTTGTAGAAGGTATCGAAGATAAAAGTGAAAAATATTTAGAAAAATTAATACCATTTAGTAGAAGAGTGTGTATGCCTAGGCTTTCAATTAATGGAATAGAACTTAAAATAACAGGATTTAATAATATTCTTGAAGACAAAGAAAAAAAGAGTATATCAAGCATTATAAATTACAATCTTAACAATAAATTAGGATATGTAATTATTACTGAAAATCATTATAAAGCTATTATTCCGCAAAATCTGAGGTTATTTATTGACTTTATTGTTATGTTAGATAGCATGAAATCGGATAATAAAGAAAAGAACATTTTAATATTTAAAACTTACATAAGAGATGTTTTAATTTCTAATATAAAAGATATGGAAAAAAGAAAATATTTAATAGATATACTAGAGTGTAATTTCAAAAAATTAAATCGTAAATCTTTAAATTTTTTAAATAGGTGTATTACCGATAGTCCAAGTATAAATGGTTTTATTATGGAGAGAAGAAAATGGATTCAGTATAATCAAGTGAATATAAATGAAGAGAGAATCGAATATGGCGATATAGTTACGTGGGTTACAATGGCACAATTAAATGAAGATAATTCGCAAGAAATTTTTAAATGTATATATACACTAAGACTATTAGAAAAAATTAAAAATAATCCAATAGATTTGTTTAAACAAACAGGATTTAATTTTACTGGAGAGTTTTTTCAGGTAAAAGAGAATAAAAGAACTATAGGTATTATGAATGAGTTCAAATTAAATGGCAGCTTTAAAGAGAATTTTAATAAGTATGATTTTAGATTTGGAGTTTTTGATATTATATTTAATGTTAAAAATAATAAGTTTGATAGAATGGATAGATATAATAAACTACTTAGGAGGGAAGAAAAAGAATATTTAACAGACGATGAATATACTAATTTCAGTAATTTTGAGTTAAATTCTTTAAATATGGTTAGTTATTGTATGTATAAAGATATATTAAAAAAGTATACTGATAGATACCAAAAATATTTAAATTCTAGTAAAAGCAGCCAATTGAAATATTTAAAAAACGAATTAGAAGATATTGATGATAACGATGATTTTGGAAATATAGATATGCAATACTCATACATAATAAATATTGATTTTTGGATGCAAATATTAAAGGTATTAGATACAAAACTTCAAAGTTATAATGGACAGGAACCATTTGAAAATATGGTTAGAAATTTAGATGATGTTAATGAGATATTTAAAATTTTAAGTTCATTATATAATATTAAACTTGATGACTCGAGTATAGATAAATTAATTATACAAAATGAAGAAAAAGAAAAATTCAAGAAATTTATTATAGATAAGAAAGATATATTATCAAATAAGGAAATAATTTTATTAGATGAAGACGCATATGAGAATATAAAATACAATATAAAAAAATTAAAAGATTATATGTACAGTAAAAAAGAAGCAACAGGTTTAAGAATGATTAAGGCTACAGTAGATAAATTTATTGAAAGTTTAGAGGAAGAACAATCTAAAAGAAATACACAATATCATGGTTATTTGAATGAAATTAAAGAAGAAGTTAACCAAGTTAATAGAAAGAAGGAGTATGAAGGGTCTATTGGAAATATTGAAATAATAGGAAATATAATTAGGATAGTTGATGACTTTGATAGATATATTGAAGAAATGAAACAAAATAATAGCATTAGTTAAGGAGATTTAAATGGACATTTTTAGAAGTCCTTTAGTAATAATATTTAAGGAACAAAATCCATATAGAATTATAGATAATTTTTTTAGGTATGATAATTTTAAAAATAATAATAGTGAAATTATAGATAAAGGAATGTTTATTAAACTTTATCAAGAAGAAGAAGTACAAGTATCTAAAGACGAAACCATAAATATTTTCGATTTAGTGAATGAAGAAATGAAACAAAATAATAATTCAAGGAAATCGATATTCAACCTTTTAATTAATTATAATGAAAATTTACTTGATGATTGTGGAGATAATGTTCGATGTAAGTATAAAGAATTACTTAAGTGGAGAAGCGTAACATTGAAATTGGATCCAGATATGTTTATTTGCTCTTTCCTTGCATATAAAGATTTATTAAAAGGAAGTAATAGAACAGTTTTTTCATGGGATACAATAATAAAAAGTAATAATATAAGACTTCACAATATGTTATCTAAGGGTATGTCAGAAAATCATTTTCATTTAACAGGGTCTGCTCCGATATTCAAATTAAATTGGGTAGCACTTATGAATAATATATATGCAAAGGATATGAGTGACTTAGATTTAGAAAGTAATCGATTGGGAAAAGACAATGATGGGTATCTTAGAATAAAAGACTTAATTACGGTAGCTGCATTAATTAGGCTAATACTATTCAAAAAATTAAAAAATGAACATGATGACACTAAAGATCAAATAGATATCTTAAAAGAGATTATAAATATAGAAGATAATGGGTGTTATAACATAAACTCTGAATTAGTGAAAATTAATTCGATTGAAATACAAAGTGAAATAAGTTCATTAAAATATCTATATGGATCTAGGGTAGAACATAATGGGAGTGAACAAGTTGTTGATTATGCACTTACTAGCAATATACAACAACATAGTAAAAGTATGAGAGTGTTTATGGGGGAAAGAGCATTTCTATATGAGTGTTTTAAAAAAATATATAGAAATGATGATAAAGATGATTTTGTTAATTATGAAGATTTATTTTATTCTTATTTAATAATAAAAAATAAAGTAAGAGGAGAATTGATACAACAGAATAATAAGATTGGTTTCTCTAACTTTGAAGATTATCAAGTAAGAAAGAGTAAATATTTAAAAAGTAGCTCTTTATTGAAAGATTGTCTAGAAACATCAGCAATTCTGACTTCTATAAAAACACAGAATATTAAGTCGATTGAAGCAAGAATAGTTCCAGATTTTCATGCTGGTGATAATTGCAAGTATATAGATAATACTGACAAGAAAATATTGAATGAAATTATAGGTGACAAGGATAATTTTTGGATAAATGGAAAGCTAAATGAATTAATTGGTAAATGCACTGAAAATGATTTAACTTTAAATGAATTTAAGTTACTTTCAGCAGATAATTCTATTGAATTATTACTTGATAAGGTTAAACATAAATATTTTTATGTATATCATTTTCCTAAAAGTATTGATGAATTGGAATGTGAAGGTAGTGAAAAGTTTGAGTTAAATTTTAAGTGCAGGCATAGTAAGTATAGACAGAAATTAAAAAAATGGGCTATATCGTTAATTGAAATGAGGGAAAAAAATCAGGAGTATAGTGCTAGAGTTTTAGGGATAGATGCATGTGCTAATGAATTAGTAGCAAGACCTGAAGTTTTTGGACAAGCATTTAGATTCTTAAAAGATCATCTTCCAGCTGAAGATTATCTTGGAAAATATAGAAGAATGAAGGCTTTACCGCGAATGAGAGCAACTTTTCATGTAGGAGAAGATTTTTTAGATGTAGTGTATGGTTTGAGGGCAATAGATGAAGCAATAAATTTCTTAGGGCTTACTCATGGCGATAGGTTAGGACATGCTATAGCATTGGGGATTAATGTAAAAGAATGGTATGATGATAAAAAGAATAGAGTATACCTTTCTAAGCAAGAGGTATTAGATAATATAGCTTGGTTAATTAAGAAGATAAAAGATTATGAACTTAATATTACTACAAGTTCATATGATAAATTAAAAGGACTGTATAGTAAATATTATAGAGAAATTTATGTAAACAATAGTTCAACAACTGATAATTATAAAAGAATATACAAAACAGATAATAGTATTTTACCTGTAGATACATATATTGATGCTTGGAAGTTGAGAGGAGACAATCCAGAAAATTATTTAGATTATACTAATAGTAATGCAAATGATTTATTACAAAACATTAGCTATTGGAATAGATGTTCACAAATTAAGAGCGAAGATGATGTAATGGTTCGAGAATTATACCATAGATATCATTATGATCCAGTTGTTAAAATAGAAGGATATAAGAAAACAGTAATGAAGATAGATAACTACATTATGGATATAATATCTATTGTTCAAAAAGAAATGCAAATTGAACTGAGAAAAAGAGGTATAGGAATTGAAACAAATCCATCTTCAAATGTTTTGATAAGTACATTTAAAAGATATGAAAAGCATCCAATTTTAAACATGAATAATTTTGGATTACAAAATAGAACTGATAATATAAATGAAACTACTCAAGTTTTCGTTTCAATAAATACAGATGATCAAGGGGTTTTTGATACTCTATTAGAAAATGAGTATGCTTTAATGGGGATAGCATTAGAGAAAGCTAAAAATGAAGACGGAAGTTGTAAATATAACCAATCTGATATATATAGATGGTTAGATAGTGTTAGGCAAATGGGTATTGAACAAAGTTTTAGAATTCCAAGAGAATAGTAAGAATGTATTTATAGGCTAGTATCGTATTTGGATATATGATAGATAGTATAAAATTATAAGTTAGAAAAAAATACTATACTGAAAAATATTAGAAGGATCTATAAAAATAAATAAGAAAAAGCTTAGTATAAATGAACCGCCCCCTATAACGTAGTCAGGGGGTGGTTAAAACTAAGCTTTTTTTATATCTTATAATTCTTTTCTTAAGAAACTATCCTTTTCTACTTTAAAAGGAACCTTAATTGAGAATATCATTCCTGGGTGCTGACATTCAGTTACCTTTTCGGAAGCTTCATTATAGATTTCATCAGCTGTGAATGATTCATCAAAACAGTTTGGTGATAAGATCTCTAGCTTATCTCCTTGGATAAATTTATTTCTTTGTTTGCATAGTGCCATACCTGTTTCTTCGTTGTAATCTAGGACTATTGCAACCATATCCCATTCTTTTACGTGATCGTTTGTGTGATATATTATGCTATCTTCCTTTGGCTCACTAAAGAAGAAACCTGTGTTGTATTCTCTGTGGCTTACCTTGTATAACTCATCTCTTACTTCTTTAGGTAGTTTGTAGTTTTCAGGGTCTTCATAGTATAAATCTATAGCTTTTCTATAAGCATTTACTACTATAGCAACGTAGTATTCACTCTTGTTTCTACCTTCTATTTTAAGTGAAGATATGCCAGCATTTAAAAGCTCAGGCATATAATCTATCATACATAAATCCTTAGAGTTCATTATGTATGTTCCTCTTGAATCTTCTTCTATTGGGAAGTACTGACCTTGTCTTTTTTCTTCTACTAAAGAATATTTCCATCTGCAAGATTGAGCGCAAGTACCTCTGTTTGAATCTCTTCCTGTCATATAGCTTGATAGTAAACATCTTCCTGAATAAGACATACACATAGCTCCGTGAACGAATACTTCAAGTTCTAAGTCTTCTGGAATATTATTTCTTATAGTTTTAATTTCTTCTAAAGAACATTCTCTTCCTAAAACAACTCTTTCAGCTCCCATTTCGCCCCACATATTAACTGCGGCATAGTTAACTGTATTTGCTTGAGTACTTATATGTATTGGTAAGTTTGTGTGCTTTTTCACTACTGAAAAAACTCCAAGGTCTGATACTAAAACTGCATCAATATTAGCTTCTTCAAGTTTTTTAAAGAACTCTGGAAGTCTATCAATCTCTTCGCTTCTTGGCATAATATTTACTGTACAATACATCTTCTTACCAAGGCTGTGAGCAAGTTCTGCTCCTTCTTTCATATCTTCAAAGCTAAAGTTTTGAGCTGCTGCTCTTAGTGAAAAGTCTTTTCCACCAAAATAAACTGCATCTGCTCCATATTTAAAAGCTATTTTTAATTTTTGTAAATTACCAGCTGGTGCTAAAAGCTCTGGTTTTTTATATTTCATAATCATATATACCATCCTTATGTTTATCTCTTTTAATTTTACTACATAAATTATATATATCTTAAAGAAAAAAATCTAGGTTTATGTACTTATTAAATGATAATATCATAAATTTAAAACTTTAATTTAGTATAATAGAATTAATAAAAGTATAGGGGGAAGGAGAGCAGAATCTCTCTTAAAAGATAAGTATGAAGGAAGTTGTAGTTTTATTAAGAGGTGTGATGCCTACAGGGAAAAATAAAATACCGAAGATGTCAGAATTAGTTACAATTTTAGAAGAAGCAGGATTTAAGGACGTGAGGACTTATATTCAAAGCGGGAACGTGATTTTAAAAACAGATTTGTCTGACGAAGAAATAAAAAATAAGATACATAAGGTTATTTTAGATAAGATAGGTGCAGATTTAAAAATAATAATAAAAACTAAAAATGAGCTAGAGATAGCAATTAAAGAAAATAAGTTCAAAGAAGATTATGATTTTTCAAGGATTCACTTAGCTTTTACAAACGATGAGATAAATAGTGAAAAGCTTAAAGAAGTTCAGGATATAGTCTTTGAAGGAGAGATTTTAAACTTAGGTAGTAATTGTTTTTATATGTATCTACCTAGGGACTCTAAAAAGAAAAAGCTAAATAATAATTTCTTAGAAAAGAAGCTAGGAATTACACTAACAACAAGAAAGTTAAATGTAATTCAAAAGTTATACGGGATGATGAGCTAGTAAACGGAATTAGGATGGTTTGAAGGAGGGATTGAAACGTGTATTACATATTAGTTAAGGATTTTAATTCTGTAGGATCATTAGTATATGGTTCAGAAGACTCTAAAGAAGTAGATATGATAGATGATTTATTAAACTATAAATTAGAAGGAAAAGATAAACAGATTGTATTATTATCTAATTTAGAAATGTGGAAGGAATATGAACCATTTAATATTACAAAAAGTGTTGGAGAATTTATTGATAAAGCACTACTTAATTAAACTCAAATAAGGGAGAGAGAAGTTATAAGGAGGATAAAATATGGAATATGATTGCGGATTTACGAAAGAAAACGGGTGGTTCAGGTATAAAGCAGTTGCGATAATTATTGAAGACGGCTCTGTATTATTTGCTAAAAATGATAGGGATGATTATTACTATCCAGTTGGAGGCGGGGTTCATATAGGTGAAAAGGCTGAGGATGCTGTTTTAAGAGAGGTTTTCGAAGAAACTGGGGTGCATTATGAAATTGATAGATTAGCATTTATTCATGAGAATTTCTTTAATGGAAGTGGTAGTCTTAAGGGGTATAACTGTCATGAAATTGCTTTTTATTATTTGATGAAGCCAAGAGGAACAAAAAAACTGAATAGTAATAGTTATTCAGGTGGCTATAGGGAGTATATGCATTGGTTACCTATAGAAAAATTATCAAACTATAAGGCATTTCCTACATTTTTTAATGATAAATTATCTAATATGAAAGGTTATGTAGAACATATTATTACAGATGAAAGATAGATAAATTTATAAAGTACTTTTAAGAAGAGAGGTTCAAGATGATATATTTAGATTCATTCATATTTCCAAGTGAAGATAGACAATACAGATTTATAGTAGGTGAGCAAAGGACGTGTTATAGCACTTTTTATCCTTTTATGGTTTTAACAAAGAATAGCTTTAGTCGGATAGACTTTACTAATATAACGATTTTATATGGTGGAAACGGAAGTGGTAAATCTACAGCTTTAAATATAATTGCAGAAAAAACAAAGGTAATAAGAGAGGCTATTTATAATAAATCTAGCTTTTTTCAGGATTTTGTGGATTTATGTAGTATAAATATTGATTATAGTATACCAAGCCACAGCAGGATAATAACTAGTGATGATGTCTTTGATTATATGTTAAATATAAGAAATATTAACGAAGGAATAGATAGTAAAAGAGAGGATCTTTTTACAGATTATTTAGAAACGAAATATTCTAAATTTAGGATGAATTCTTTAGATGATTATGAGCAATTAGCAAAGGTTAATAGAGCTAGAAGCGTTACTCAATCTAAGTATATTAAAGGTAATTTGATGGAAAACATAAGAGAATATTCGAACGGTGAAAATGCTTTTAAGTATTTTATGAGTAAAATTGAGGAGAATGGATTATATATATTAGATGAGCCAGAAAACAGCTTGTCACCAAATAGACAGATACAGTTAGCTAAGTTTATTGAAGATGCAGCAAAATACTTGGGTTGCCAATTCATAATAGCGACCCATTCACCTTTTATGTTAGCTATGGATAATGCTAAAATATATGATCTAGACGAAGACCCAGTAGATATTAAAAAGTGGGTTGACCTTGAAAATGTTAGAGAATATTATAATTTCTTCAAAGAGCATGAAAGTGAGTTTTAAGTAATAAAAGTAATAAATGAAAATAAGAGTTTATAAGGCGTGTAATATATTTTTATTGATAAATTAAGATTACATAAAAGCTATTCTTTAGGGTGAAATATAGAAATAGGAGATTTAAAATGAAAAATATAATAATGGATTATATAATCAGTTGATAGTCTTGAGATTTATTTTATTATTTGTGATGAATATTATTATGGTCCTAAAAAGAGCTTATTAAGATTAGAAAAGACTAATAAAGAAGCATATGATTATTATAGTAAAGCATTAAGAAATCTTGATTCTAAATCTTTAGAGGATTGGGTGAAGTATTTAAAGTATACTTTTAAAGATAAGCTATAGAAAATTATAAATAAATTTGAAAAGCTTATATATTGTAAGATTACACAATTTAGAATATCTAGGTAACATAGTATAATTACAGTTAGTTAACCTTAATAAAAAGGATTAAATAGTTTACAAGGAGATAAAGAGATGAACTTTGATATCAAAAATTTAAAATGGATAAGGGAACCTAAAAGCTACTCTATAAACAAAGATAAAATAGAAATTATTACAAAACCACATACAGATTTATGGCAAAGAACATACTATCATTTTAGAAATGATAATGCACCTGTGCTTCAAATGGAGACTAGTGATAAATACTTTTCTTTTATAGTAAAGACTGAGTTTGAGAGTAAACACCGCTTCGATCAATGTGGAATAGTTATGTATTTAGATAGTGAGAATTGGCTTAAAGCTTCTATTGAATATGAAAATGAAGATTTTCAGCATTTAGGAAGTGTTGTCACTAATAACGGATATTCAGACTGGGCAACTACTTCAATAGATGCATCTATTAAATCTATGTGGTATAGATTTAACCGTAGGGAAGATGATTATTGTATAGAATGTTCTGTTGACGGAATAAATTATAATCAGATGCGTATATGCCACATGAGTAAAGGAGCAGATGCTATTCAATTTGGTATTTATGCTTGTAGCCCGGAGGACTCATCTTTTAAAGCAACATTTACCAATATGGAAATAACTGAATGTAAATGGTTAGCTCACAACGGACAAACGCCTGATTAAGGATATTAAAAATTGGATTTTTATAATAAGATAAAATTAATAATAGAGCTAAAAATAGTAGCCTTTAAAGAATATAGGCTACTATTTTTATTTACTTATATAAAAAACGATAATATTAAAGGTTTCAATTTACAATATATGGTATAATAAATCCTAATTTAAATTATAAGTTAAAGTAAGAAATCTAGTTGAGGTGTAGGGGTTATGAGAATTAAAGAGTTTAATGGTGTTGAAAATATGTATTTAGTAAGAGTCGATGAATCAGAATCGTGGTACTATTCAGTATTATCTAAGTGCTCTGAAGCATATGAGGTTAAGGAATTTAAAAATGATTACCACGGTACTAGATTAATTTTGATTGAATATCCTAAAGGCAAAATTTTAGAGCCAATCAAACAGGAAAAGAATGTGTTTTTAGAAAGACCAGTGTATGATATTTTGAGTAAGTCCTTTGGAATAATAAAGTATGATTTTAATAAAGAGGTTATAGAGTTAATTGTTTTTAATCCAGAATTTGAGAGTACAGAAGTTTTAACTGAAATTCCATTTTCAGATTTAGGTGATATGATAAATGTAAGATTAATTACGTCACCATTTGCTCTAGTTAAGCATGATTTGTTAGGAGATGCTATAGATTTTATATGGCCTAAAAAAATGCATATTCAGTTAGAAAATAATGAGACAGTAGAATTTCAAGGGGATGGAAAACTATTTGCATCAAAGTGGATTGAAGATCCGGATTATCGAGAAGAAATAATTATTAGGGATATAGAAACTTTTGAAATAATTGAGAGAAGCAAGGGATATTTTAGAAGGATGCCTGACGGGGCTTTATGGAAGATGACACTTTAAATATCAAGTATTAAAAATTCAAAATAAAAATTAAAGCTTATTTATGTTTATTTTTTATAAAAATTTGATATAATATAAGTAAAGATTCTGAATTTTCGATTTAGATAATAGAACTTATACTTTTGAGTATAAATAAGAAAAGCTTAGTGAGGTAACACTAAGCAATCCTTAGAACATTTGTTTTGTTTTAGGGCTATTGGATTTAACGGAATAAGTTAACAAAAAAGGTGCTAATCTTGCGAGGATGGAGCATCTTTTTGTTTGCTTTTAATTTCAATATCCAGACCAATAAATTTTACTGAAATCTTTAAATAATGAACAAATAGATTATGTTTTAAAACTAATCTAATTATATAAATAACAACAAAGCTCTTTATAATTAATTCTAGCATATCCAATACCACCCCCTGACTATGGTAAAGTTACCAATAGTCCTGGGAGATAAAACGTTCAAAACCCCCGTAGCCATCCACTACGAATTTCTTAATCTCTACTTTTAAATTATACCATAATTATCTAAAATATAAATATAAGAATAAAATGGAAATTTAATTTTTTATATAATTCTTTAAAGTAAATTTAAATAGTTATAGTAATTACTTTTTTGTAATGAAATAATGAATTTAAAAGGTAAGAACAAAAGATAGGGGAGGTTATATTAAATGTTTAACACTTTAAGTTATATAGGGAAAAAATTAAACGATGAAGGGATACTATGGGGAGTTGGAGCTTCTATACTTTTAAATAGGTTTGGATTTATTGATAAACCTAATGATATAGACATTTTTATAATTTTGGATGATATTGAAAAGGCTGATGAAATTTTAAAAAGTATTGGTGAAAAGAAAAAATGGGAAAAGACTTCAACATATTCAACAGAGTATTTTTATGAATATGTGATAAACGGGATTGATATTGATGTTATGTCAGGCTTTGCAGTTAATCATAATAATGGAACTTTTAGATATGTATTTGATGAAAAATCTATTTCGGAATTTCAAATAATAAATGGAGTTAGTATACCATTCACTTCTTTAGAGGATTGGTATGTTATTTATCAATTAATTCCTAAAAGAGAAGCTAAAGTAGAAATGATAGAAAATTACTTAAAGTTAAATGGAGTTAAAAGACCAATGCTTTTAAAAAGATCTTTAGAGGGATGTTTAGAAGCAGATGTAAGAAGAAAAGTTCAGGCAATGTTAGGATAAGTAGATTAAAGAAATCTAAAAATTTAAGCCTTAAAATTTTAGTTCTTGACTTAAGAAGATATAATTATTAGAATATAATTTATAAATAATATTCTCGTGAGGGAGTAGTTGGCGTAGAAATATGTTACAAAGTCAACATACTGACTATTTATAGTCTGGCTTTGTATTAAACAACGAGACTCATGTATAGCAAAAGTGCTATACGTGCGTCTTTTTTTATTTTTTTAGATAAAGCCCATGTGTAGTTAATCTCTATGCATGGGTTTTTTATTTATTAAAATTAAGTTGGAGGGAATCTATGAAAGCTTTTATGAAAGAAAAGGATTTAGTTATTAAAGAACTTAAATCTGATGAAAAGGAAGGGCTAACCCATGAAGGAGTTAGGATAAGTAGAGAAAAGTTTGGGGTAAATGAGTTACCTAAAAAAGAACAAGAGTCAGTACTTAGAAGAATTATTAATTCAGCAAAAGAGCCTATGATTATAATGCTTATTGTGGCAGGTTTAATTGCACTTGGTGTTAATGTTAGTAGAGGTTTAACAGGGGGAGAAGCAGATTATTTAGAGTGCTTTGGTATATTTATGGCTATCTCTCTATCTGTTATTATCACTGTAATTATGGAAGGGAAAAGTGCTAAGGCTTTCGAAGCTTTAAGTAAAATCAATAATGATACCTTAGTTAAGGTTATAAGAAATGATGAGGTTTTACTTATACCTCAAGTAGAGATAGTAGTAGGTGATATAGTCGTTATTGAAACTGGTGATAAGTTGCCAGCTGATGGAAGACTTATAAGTAGTACATCACTTATGGTAGATGAATCAGCATTAACAGGTGAGAGCATGCCTGTAAAAAAGAATGCTGAAATAGTTTTAGATAAAGAAAAGACGCCTGTTGCAGATAGGATAAATATGCTTTATTCAGGCGGATTTGTTACAAGTGGTAACGGGAAGATGATTGTAACTGGTGTTGGTGAAAATACTGAGTTTGGTAAAATCGCAACTGAATTATCAATATCAGAAAAATCAACTACGCCACTTCAAGAAAAGTTAGCGAATTTAGGAAAGTTTATAACAATCCTTGGAACTTTAGCCGCTTTAATAGTTTTTATAGTTCAAGTTATTATTTTTATTATTAATGGTACAGCTTCTTTTGAAACAATTTCAGAAGCTTTTATAACAAGTATAGTCTTAATAGTTGCAGCAGTTCCAGAAGGGTTACCTACAATCGTAGCAGTTTCTTTATCTATAAATATTATAAAGATGTCTAAGCAAAATGCTTTAGTAAAGAAGATGATTGCTTGTGAAACTATAGGTTGTATAAATGTAATCTGTTCAGACAAAACAGGTACTCTTACAGAAAACAAGATGACAGTAAAAGAAATTTATATAAATGGAGGTAGCTTTAAGCCTAATGAAATAAACTCTTCTAATGTTATAAATAATTTTGCTTTAAATAGTAATGCAGATTTAAATTTTGATGATAATGAATCTAAGTTTATCGGAAATCCTACAGAGTGTGCTTTGTTAGTAGCTTTAAAGAAGTCTAATATAGACTATCAAAAGGTCGTGAAGAGTCAGATATACTACACGTATTCCCTTTCTCATCAGACACTAAAAATATGACAACTATAGTAAATGATGAAAACTTATTAGCTTACACAAAGGGGAGTCCTGAAAAAATAATTTCACTTTGTAATATAGATAATAATGAATTAAAAAATATTGAAGAAAAAATTGCAAAGTATCAAGAAAAAGCTTATAGAGTAATAGCGTTTGCACACAAAGCTTTAGATATAAATTGTGATTTTGAAGAAAAGAGAGAAATTATTGAAAATAATATGATCTTTGATGGATTTGTAGCTATATCAGACCCATTAAGAGAGGACGTTTATGAATCTATTAATAAATGCAGAAATGCTGGTATAGATACAAAAATACTTACAGGAGATAATATTATAACAGCAACGGCTATTGCAAATGAATTAGAGTTATTAGACGAAAATCATATTGCAGTTGAAGCAAAAGATTTAGAGGATTTAGATGATAAAGAATTAGCTAAAATAATCCCTAAAATCCGTGTAATCGCTCGTAGTACACCTTCTATAAAAATGAGGGTTGTAAAGATTTTAAAAAGCCTTGGAGATGTAGTTGCAGTAACAGGTGACGGGATTAATGATGCTCCAGCTATTAAGAATGCAGACGTAGGAATAGCTATGGGAATATCAGGAACAGAAGTTTCAAAAGAAGCAAGTGATATAGTATTATTAAACGACTCATTTTCAACAATAGTAAAAGCTGTTCAGTGGGGCAGAGGAATTTATCAAAACTTCCAAAGATTTATCCAATTTCAGCTAACAGTTAATCTATCTTCTGTTATAGTTGTGTTATTTTCAATATTAGCTGGGTTTAAATCTCCATTTACAGCACTTCAGCTTTTATGGATAAATATAATAATGGATGGTCCTCCAGCTCTTACACTAGGTTTAGAGCCAATAAGAGATGATTTAATGAATAGAGAACCAACAAAAAGAGAAGCTAACATAGTTACAAAGGATATGCTAAGAAGGATAGTTATAAATGGAGTATATATTTCAATTATTTTCTTAGGTCAAAATATATTTAACTTTATGGGAGCGAGTGAAGCTGAGGCTTCAACAGTTTTATTTACATTGTTTGTAGTGTTCCAATTATTTAATGCCTTTAATAGTCGTGAGTTAACAAGCACAAGTATATTTAAAAATCTAGGAAACAATAAGCTTATGCTTGGAGTATTTTCTTTAACATTTTGCTTGCAATTAATAATAACGCAATTTGGAGGGGCACTTTTTAATACTGTAGCACTTCCTTTAGTAATGTGGATCAAAATTGTAGCAGTAGCTTCATCAATTATTTTAGTTTCTGAAATAATTAAACTTATAATAAGAAAAACTTCAAAATAGACCTAAAAATAGTAGCCTCCAAATTGCGTGTGAGGCTACTATTTATTAAATATGAACTCAGACATATTCATAGAGAAGTGATAAAGTTAATGGCTCAAGGGTTAACAGATAAAGAGATAGCAACAAAACTTGGTATAGCGCAGTCAACTATTAGAAATCACAGATTTAAGTTAAGAGAAAAGAAAAAGATTATCGTTTTAGGGGAAATAGTTAAAACTTTTCTAAGGGAATAACTTAAAATATAAATTAATAAAATGGATAAAAGTGTATGTAAATAGAGAGGTAGAAATTAATATGATTTATTATGCGAAGCAAGATTGGATACCTACAGGTAAAAATCCTTTTAGTGAGGATGGAGAATATAGTTATAAATGGTCAGCTGTTATTTTTGAAGAAAATACTAAGTATTATGCGAAAATAGAGGAGAATGCTAAGTTATTTACTGTAATAATATCTTCTAAGTTAGATGTAGATTACGAAAGGATAAATGATTTTATAAACTATGAAAGCAAATATAATAGGAACGTAATAATAAAGTCAGATAAAAGCATAAAAAGAAAATTAGAATCTAACAAAAATAAAATCAGAGAAAAGGATCAGAGGTGGCTTGTTCACAGCACAACCGAAGAATCTTATAAGTTAATTAAAGAAAGTAATTTTTTATACTCTCCAAAGGAGTTAAGAAAGCTTGGAAAAGAAATAAGTGAGATTGGTTTAAAACACTATTTAGAACCAAAGGATTACTCAGATTATATTATGTTAGATATTTTAAATGGTTGTGGGGAGTTAGTAGTAAATTCAAGGCAATTAGGGTATGTTTGTACTGATGGAAATATGGAATACAACCCTGGTGTAAGGTTATATTTTGATGCTCACAAGATAATAGAAGATGGTTTGGCGGAAAGAGACGGTCTTCATATCCTAAAAGTAGAGAAGGAACTGTCTTTAGATAAATATCTAGTAATGGCAGTTACAAAAGATAAGGCAAAGGAAAAGGTAAGTTGGACTCCTACTACTTATACAGAGTGGGCTAACAATTATTTTTTAAGAGAAAATAATAAGAAATAGATTTTAATCTAAATTAAGGTAAAAAGTTATTTTTTGCATATACTACTCTTAACTGTTAGTTTTGGAGGTAATTAAATGACTGAAGAATATTATATAGAATCCTTAATTTCTATGCTTAAAAAGGATATGGAAAAAGATTATTTAAAAGGAACTACAAAAAGGGATGCACATCCTAAAACTTTAGGGCTTTTAAAAGCAGAATTTAAAGTTATGGAGGGCTTACCAGAAGAACTTAAAGTCGGCTTATTTAAAGAAGCTAAATCTTATAAAAGCTTTATAAGGATTTCTAGTTCATCGCCTAAAGTAGAAGGGGATGATAAAAAAGACGCTAGGGGTTTTGCTATAAAGCTTATAGGAGTAAAAGGTAAAAAGGTTTTAGAAGACGAAAAATATACTCAAGATTTTATACTTTTAAGTAATGAGGTTTTCCCTTTTAGAAACTTAAAATCCTTTCACGATTTAGTTTATGCTAGGGATAACGGCAAACTACCTCTTTATTTAGTTAAAAATATTTTAAAAGGGAATCTACCTAATTTAATTAAGCTTTCATTAGTTCCTAAAAATCAAACTAGTCCTTTTGATATAAGTTATTTCAGTACTACTGCTTATAAATTTTCAGATAAGGTTGTTCGATATAGCATTGTTCCTAGAAGTCACATTAAAAGCAAGATTCCAAAAATCGGGGGAGCGTCCTACCTTTCTAACAATATGCAAAAGGCGTTAGATAATGGCAAAATAATATTTGATTTTAAGATCCAATTTAAAAAGCCTAATATGAAAGACGACCCTTCAGTTGTATGGAATAAAAAAATATCTCCTTATATAAAGGTCGCTGAAATCATAATAGATAAACAAAGTGTTATGGATAAAAGGAGAAATGAATTAGCTGAAAAATTATCTTTTAATGTAGGACATTCTTTAATTGAACATACCCCTATAGGAGAATTTAATAGGGCTAGGATGAAGATATATACGGAGTTATCAAAATTCAGACACCTTAGAAACGATGAAAAAATGCTAGAACCTACAATCAGCGATTTTAATTCAATATAAGATTATATAAAAAGTTTTAAAATATTAATTTATTTTAGAACTTTTTTATTTTTAGGTCTTCTGCAAAACGGTCAATAATAATATAATCTTATTAACCGAAATGGTAAATGAGAGGTGATATAAATGAATCAAAAGTTTTTTAATTTACCTACAGAAAAGCAAAACACTATCATAAATGCAGGTTACAGAGTCTTTTCTGAAAATAAATATAAAAAATCACCAATATCAGAAATTGCCCTAGAAGCTGGAATATCAAAATCCTTAATATTTCATTATTTTAAGAACAAAAAGGAGTTATATTTGTATTTATATCAGTATGGGGTAGAAGTACTTATGAAAGAAGCAGTAAAAACTCAAGTATTCGAGGAAAAAGACTTTTTTAAGCTTTATTTAGAAGGTGCAAAGTGTAAGTTTGAAATTTTTAAGAAACATAAATATTTATTTAATTTTATGGTAAGAGTTTATTATGAGGAAGATGATGAAATTAGATCAGAAATAGAGGGCAAGAATGAATCATTAATAAATTATAAAAATAATTTACTTATGAATAATATAGATATGTATAAATTTAAAGATGATATAGATATTAAAAACTTAGATAAAATGCTTAATTGGTGCACAGAAGGATATATGAAAGAAAACTATAGGGATGGAAATTTGGATTTAGATGTACTTATAGATGATTTTAGTGGGATTATAGACTTTTTTAGAAAAAATAGCTATAAGGAGGAGTATTTAAGGTGAATGTAATTGAAATAAAGGACCTTACGAAGGATTATGGAAATAGGCGAGGTATTTTTGATGTTAATCTTAATATTAAAAAAGGTGAGGTTTTCGGCTTTTTAGGACCTAATGGAGCTGGAAAAACTACAACTATAAGGCACTTAATGGGATTTATAAGATCAAACAAAGGGAGCTCTAAAATAGATGGGATGGATTGCTTTAAAGAAAGTAGCAAGATTCAAACTAAACTTGGATATCTTCCAGGAGAAATTGCCTTTATGGATGATATGACAGGGATGGAATTTATTCATTTTATTGCAGATATGAAAGGCTTAAAGGATTTTAAAAGAGCAGAAGAATTAATAGAGTTATTTGAACTTAACCCTAAAGGTAAGATAAAAAGAATGTCTAAGGGGATGAAGCAAAAGATCGGGATTGTTTGTGCTTTTATGAGTAACCCAGATATTTTAATTTTAGATGAGCCAACTAGTGGGCTTGATCCTTTAATGCAAAATAAATTCGTTGAACTTATTTTAGCAGAAAAATCTAAGGGTAAAACTATTTTTATGTCATCTCATATTTTTGATGAAATCGAAAAGACTTGTGATAGGACTGCGATTATAAAAGACGGGTATGTTGTCGCTATAGAGAATGTAAAAACTTTATCTAATTCTAAACATAAATCTTATGTTATTAAATTTAAGGACAAAGAAGTAGCTAAAGAGTTTTCAAAAGAAAACATAAAGATAGAAGAAATAAAAGATGATGTTGTAAATGTTGATGTAAAAGGTGATATAAATGCATTTATAAATATTTTAAGTAATTATGAAGTAAAGAGTTTAGACGTAAAAACTCAAAGCTTAGAAGAATTATTTATGCATTTTTACGGAGGTAAAGAGAATGATTAGTTTAACTCTTTTTAAGAAAGAAATAAAGTCAAATTATAAAATTATATTTATATTTTTAGCTATACTAACTCTTTATTCTTCGAGTATTGTTTTTATGTATGACCCTTCAACTACTAGTGCTTTTGAAGAAATGGCAAAAAGTATGCCAGAGATGATGAAAGCTTTCGGGATGGCAGCTGCAGTAACTAATATTACTGAGTATATTGCAAATTATTTATACGGATTTATAGTCCTTATGTTTCCTATAATCTGCACTATAATCCTTGGAAATAAACTAATAGTATCTTACGTAGATAAAGGGTCTATGGCGTACTTATTAGGAACTCCAAATAAAAGAACTAAAATAGCTTTAACTCAAAGTGTATTTATGATGGTATCTAGCGCAGTGTTACTTATCTACACTTCAGGACTAACAATAATTTTAAGCAATATAATGCATCCAAACTTATTAGATACTAAAAGCTTTATTTTGTTAAATGTAGTACTTTGGTTTCTTCAACTTGCAGTAAGTGGAATATGCTTCTTTGCATCTTGTATAAGCAACAATTCAAAGCTTTATTTTATGATAGGTGCAGGGGTTCCTATAATGTTTTATTTATTACAAGCTTTAGCTAATATGGGTGACAAGCTTGAATGGCTTAAGTATTTTACCTTATTTACTTTATTTAACCCGTCAGATATTATTTCCGGAAAAGGTATAGCCCCTGAAATAACAGCATTATTAGCGGTTGCTATAGCTTTTTACGCAATAGGAATATATATATTTTCAAAGAGAGATTTATCTTTATAGATGAATCTTTCTTTTTATTTTTATAAAAGAAGGGGAATAAATATAAGAAATAGCTAATTTACATAATATGGTATAATATTATAAGGTAAAATTTAATGATAGGGGGCTATTAAAATGGAAGAAAAAATATTTATAGAAGTTAATGGAATAACCCAAGGAATGTTTTTGCAAATTGAAAATAGTGAAAATCCAGTATTACTTTTTTTACATGGAGGACCAGGATCTCCAGAGATTGCATTTAATAAAAAATACCCTTCGGGTTTAGAAAAAATATTTACTGTCTGCTGGTGGGAACAGCGAGGGAGTGGAATATCATATAATAGAAAAATTAAGTCAGAAGAAATGACAATAGACACTATGATTTCGGATACAATTAAAGTAGTTCAATATCTAAGAAAAAGGTTTAATAAGAAGAAGATTTATGTAATGGGTCATTCATGGGGATCTTTATTAGGTGTACTTACAGTAAAACAAGCACCACATCTATTTCAGGCTTATATAGGGATAGGACAAGTTGTAAGGCAGTTAGAATCAGAGGTATTAGCATATAAATATATGATCGATAAGTTTAAAAAAATAGGTGATAAAAAAATGGTGCAAAAGCTTGAAAAATATGAGATAGACAAAGGTGGAGATTTAAGTATTTCATATCTTGGGCTTAGAAGTAACGGTATGATGAAACTTGGCATTGGTATAATGCATAATTGCACATCTATGAGGGAAATGTTAATGACGATTTTAAAATTTAAAGGATATACTTTAAAAGAGAAATATAATTTTGCTATGGGAAGCAAGTTTTCCCTTGAACACCTTTGGGATTTCGTAATTAATACTGACTTAATAAGTAAAAGTTTAGAATTAGATGTGCCTGTATATATATTACATGGTAAGTACGACTATCAAGTATCTTATGATATTTCAAAGGAATTTTTACAGAAAATCAAGGCTCCTAGTAAAGGCTTTTATACATTCGAAAATTCAGCACACAGCCCTTGTTTTGAAGAAGCAGAAAAAATGTGTGATATAATACGTACTGATATATTGCTAGAGAAAGTTGACTTAGCAGATAAATTATAAATTATATAAAACAATTAAAGAGGTAAATATTATGATTTTTTTAATATTGGGAAGTTCGCATACAGGAAAGACACTTTTAGCGCAGAAATTGTTAGAAAAATATAAATATCCTTATATATCGATAGATCATTTAAAGATGGGTCTAATTCGTAGCGGGAAAACAGAACTTACTCCAGAAGACGATGATAAACTTACAGAGTATCTTTGGCCTATAGTTTGTGCAATGATTAAAACAGCTATAGAAAATAAGCAAAACTTGATAGTTGAAGGGTGTTATATTCCTTTTGATTTTAAGAAAGATTTCTCAAAGGAATATTTACCTTTTATAAAGGATATATGTCTTATTTTTAGTGAAAATTATATTGAAAACAACTACGATAATATTATTAATAAAGGTAGCGTTATAGAGAAAAGGTTAGATTATAATTATCCTAAAGAATTAATGATTGAAGATAATAAAAAGGTTCTTAAAGGAAGCTTAAAATATAAAAATGATTATATTTTAATAGATAAAGATTATGAGGTAGATGTTTGTATGGATACAGTTTTAACTAGCGAAAGGTTGATATTTAAGAGAATTAATAAAAATGATTTTAAGAATATTTCAGAAATGCTAAAAGATCCAGAAGTGATGTACGCTTGGGAGAAAGGCTTTACTTCTGAGGAAGTTGAGCTTTGGATAGATAAAAGGCTAAAAGGGTACGAAGAGTTTGGGTACGATTATTTTTTAGCTATAGATAAATCTACTAAAAAGGTAGTAGGACAAATAGGTTTATTAGATGAAGTTATTTCTGGGGAGCATTTTACAGGGCTTGGCTACATACTAAAAAAAGAATTTTGGCATAAAGGTTATGCCTTAGAAGGTGCAAAGGCTATGATAGATTATGCATTTTCCGTGCTAGGAAAAGAAAAGGTTGTAGCTACGATTCGACCAGAAAATAAAGCCTCTTTAAAGGTAGCTAAAAAGCTCAAAATGAATTTAGAAAGTGAATTTATAAAAGTATATAAAGGTAAAGAGATGAAACACTTAGTTTATAGTATTTTAAAGTAAGAGTTTCGTTAAATTTAAATTAATATTTTTAGGAGTAATTATGAAAAAAGAAGATATAAATTTATTTGATATTTTTAAGAGCTATTCTTATAGTGATGTGATGAAATTGCTTGGAAATTCAAAGGATAAAGAAGAGAAAGATTTTTATGCAGCTTTAGCTAATCTTATATTACAAAGAGAGCAAAGGAAAATTATAAATAAATAGAAGCAGGAATTGCACTATTTAAAAATGTAACCTAAATAGCTTTGATTTATCTTAAAAAAGAAGATAATATAAACTATATAATAATTGAAAGTAGTAATTAAGAGAATTAGATTGCTATTAGGAGGAAATGAAATGAGTAAGATAAAAGTTTTAGAAGTGCCATTAAAACTTAGTGCACAAAACGATAAACTTAATTTAGTAATTTTAGAAGATGATAACGAAATGGTGCTTATAGATAGCGGACACCCAGGGTATGTAAATACTATAGAAGAAATCGCAGAAAATAATGATGTTGATATAAAAAGGTTAACTAAGGTAATCATAACTCATCACGATTATGACCATATGGGATCTTTAGCTGAGTTTAAGAGAAAATATCCTAAAGTTCAGGTTTTAGCTTCTAAAGAAGATGAGCCTTATATAAATGGAAGCGAGAAATCACTTAGATTACAGCAAGCAGAAGGGATATTTGAAACATTAACAGATAAAGAAAAAAGGCATGCTTTATATTTTCATAAGATGCTTGAAGGCGTAGAAAACTGTGATGTAGATATTACTGTTCAGGATAAAGATTACTTTGATATTTGTGGAGGAATTGAGATAGTATCAACTCCAGGGCATATGCCAGGACACATATCTGTTTATCATAAGGGAAGTAAATCTTTAATAACTGGGGATGCCTTAGTTGTAGAAGATGGTGAATTAGCACCAGCAGTCCCTAAATATACTTTAGATATAGAAGAATCTAAGAGATCTATTAAGAAGTTATTAGATTATGATATTGATAGAATAATCTGCTATCACGGTGGAAGTTATACTAAGGATATAAAAGAATCATTAGATAATTTAACTAAATAATATTAAGTGAATTTAAAGAACAACTATTTTTATTTAAAGTAGTTGTTCTTTTGGTTTAATATAACACGCATATCACTAGTTTTTATTAGGTATTACAGAAGTCTCCTTTGTAGTAAAAAAACAAGCTAATGCTGCAAACATCTTAAGAAAAACTATTAAAAATTCTTTTAAATTAAACTCAGTACTACCTATAGAAAATATCATTCCCAAGAAATTCATAAGTAATATTAAACCAATCAACAATATAAATATTCTAAATAATTTCTTTAATATTTTCATTATTTACCTCTAATTACTTTTTTTATTTAATGATACAATAAAAAATATACTTTTAATTACTTATTAGATAATTTTTACAGTTTGTTTATTAAATTATAGATAGTATTATTAGCAATTAAAGTTTAGGAGGAAATTTGATGGTTTTATTAATTATAGACACACAAAAACTACTAGTAAATGATGAATTATATAATTTAAAGGATTTTGTTAAAAATATAAAAGAGTTAATAGATATAGCTAGAAAGAATAATATAGAGATAATCTTTATAGTTCACGATGAAGGAGTAGGAACTGAGTTAACTAAAGGAAAAACAGGTTTTGAAATCTATGAAGACTTTAAACCTCTAGGGGATGAAAAGGTATTTATTAAAAATTACAATAGTTCATTTAAAGGAACAGGATTATTAGAATATTTAAAAGAAAAGAATGAGAAAAATATAATTGTTGCAGGTCTTCAAACTGATAAATGCATTGATGCGACTATAAAATGCGGCTTTGAACACGGGTTTAATATGATTGTCCCAAGTTACGCGAATTCAACTATAGATAATGAGTTTATGGATAGTGAAAGGAGCTATAAATATTACAATGAGTTTATGTGGAAAGATAGATATGCAGAGTGCATTTCCTTAAACCAAGTAATAGATAAAATGAAAAGTTAATGATTAAAAATTAAATAGATTTTTTTGTTGGAATTAATTACAAGTAATTTAATTAAGATTTTAATGTTTATTTTTTATGAAACTTTGATATAATTCAAATAGGAAACTCACTCAGTTAAGCTGAGGAGTGCAGAATTCTAAAGAAACAAGTTTCTAAGAATTCTAGCAAGAAAAGCTTAGTGCGCTAACATTAAGCTAATACTTAAAACGTTTGTTTGTTTTAGGGCTATTGAATTAAACATTTATGTTAACAAAAGGATGCTAATCTTTGTCGGATGGGGCATCTTTTTTTTGGTCAAAATTAAATTTTAATGTAAAATAAGTAGGTATTTTACTAGTATGTCTTGATATTTTTTCATAAATATATAGAAAAGATTTTATTACAAAATATGTCAAAATTATATTGATGAAATAATTAAATTTAGGGGGGTGGATTTGATGAAAAGTGAAGAAAGTATTAAAAAGAAGTTATTAACATGGGGTGGAAAAAGTGAATTTAGTTATATAGGAAGTATTAAACTAGGGACAGTAATTTATTATGGTAACGATAATTGTGTTAGTGTTACGAAGGAACAATACAAAGATATGTTAGAAGAGTTTAATGGATCAACTGTTCCGATTGGGACATCAAGGAATAAGGCTAGCGGTGTAAGTTTAGGCTATTGGTTACAAGAAAACATTACTAAAACAGCTATTGCATCATATGTTGGGAAAATATTATTGTATGAAGGATATGCAATTAAGGTAGAGTCGGGAAGTATTTGTTTTAAATAGATGTCAAATTAAAATATATCATAGCACCCGCCTTATAACTATATAATTTACTGTAATAGTATTTTGTAAGGAAGGTATTAGAAAAAGTGTTATGTTAGAAGGAAGATGTCCAGTGACTGGAAGATCTAGTAGGGATATGAGTAAGGAGGGGACTACTAACGAGTATTGGTGGCCTAACCTTCTTAATCTAGATGTTCTTCGTCAAAACTCAGAATTAAGTAGTCCTATGGATAAGGATTTTAACTACGCTGAAGAATTTAAGAAATTAGATTATTATGAACTAAAGAATGATTTGTTTAAACTTATGACAGACTCTAAAGAATGGTGGCCTGCGGATTACGGACATTACGGGCCATTTTTTATTAGGATGGCTTGGCATAGTGCTGGAACCTATAGGATAGGGGATGGTAGAGGGGGCGGAGGGCTTGGACTTCAAAGATTCCCACCTCTTAATAGTTGGCCTGATAATATTAATTTAGATAAAGCTAGAAGGCTTCTTTGGCCTATTAAAAAGAAATATGGAGATAAAATTTCTTGGGCTGATCTTATAATACTTACAGGGAACTGTGCTTTTGAATCTATGGGTCTAAAGCCTATTGGGTTTGGAGGAGGAAGAACTGATGTATTCCAGTCTCAAAAAGACATTTATTGGGGAAAAGAGAAGAAATGGCTAGGTTCTGATAGAGAAAAGGATAAGCTTGAAAACCCGCTTGCAGCAACTCAGATGGGTCTAATCTACGTAAACCCAGAAGGTCCTAAGGGGAATCCAGACCCTTTAGAATCAGCAAAAGACGTTCGTGAAACTTTCTCTAGGATGGCTATGAATGACGAAGAAACTGTGGCGCTTATTGCAGGAGGACATACCTTCGGAAAGTGTCACGGAGCTGCATCGCCAACTTTTGTCGGACCAGAGCCAGAAGCTGCTCCTATAGAAAATCAAGGACTCGGTTGGCAAAGTAGTTATAAAACAGGTAAGGGAGAAGATACTATAAGTAGTGGAATAGAGGGAGCTTGGAAAGCTAATCCTACAAAGTGGACTATGGGATATTTAAAGACTCTATTTAAATACGAATTCGAGTTAGTTAAAAGCCCAGCTGGAGCACATCAGTGGTTAGCTAAAGATGTAAATGAAGAAGATATGGTAGTAGATGCCTTTGACCCTACAAAAAAACATAGACCTATGATGACTACAGCTGATCTATCCCTTATCTATGACCCAACTTATAAAAAGATAGCAAAGGGTTATTTAGAAAACCCAGAAAAGTTTAAAGATGATTTTGCTAAAGCTTGGTTTAAATTAACTCATAGAGATATGGGACCTGTTTCTAGATATCTAGGGCCAGAAGTTCCTAAGATTAATTTTATTTGGCAAGACCCACTTCCAAAACCGAATTATAAAAGTATAGATAAAAAGAGTTTTTCAAGGCTTAAGAAAAGTATTTTAAATTCAGGTTTATCTATATCAGAATTAGTTTCTACTGCTTGGAAGTCAGCTCAAACTTTTAGAAATTCAGATAAAAGGGGAGGGGCTAACGGAGCTCGTTTAAGGTTAAGCCCTCAAAAAGACTGGGAAGTTAATGAACCTAAAAAACTTACTAAAGTTTTAAATACTTTAGAAGAAATAAGAAAAGATTTTAATAAATCTCATTCTAAAAAGATGCAGGTTTCTCTAGCTGATATTATAGTTTTAGGGGGAGCTTTAGGGATAGAAAAAGCTATTAAAAATGCAGGTTATAATATAGCTGTTCCTGTTACTTTTGGAAGAGTTGATGCAACTAAAGAAGATACAGATATTAAATCTTTTAGCGTTTTAGAACCTAAAGCTTGCGGGTTTAGAAATTATATAAAAGAAGGGGTTTTAGAGAGAGCTGAGGATATGTTAGTAGATAAGGCTCAGTTATTAAATCTAACTATTAAAGATATGACAGTTTTAATAGGTGGGTTGAGGGTATTAAATACTAACTATAAAGATTCAAAAGAAGGTGTATTTACAGATAGAAAAGAATGCCTTTCAAACGACTTTTTCGTAAATCTTTTAGATATGGAGACTTTGTGGAAGGAGCTTCCTGAAAACAAAGGTCACTTTAGAGGGTTTGATAGAAAAACTGGAAAGATAAAGTGGGATGCAACTAGGGTTGACCTTATCTTTGGATCAAACTCAGAACTTCGTGCATTTTCTGAAATTTATGCGAGTGATTCAAACGAGGAAAAGTTTATACGTGACTTTGTTTTTGCTTGGAATAAGGTGATGAATGCAGACAGGTTTGATATTAAATAAATTATTAAAAGAGTAAGTAATTTTTTTACTTACTCTTTTAAGTTAGCTTAATTTATAGCTATATAAAAACACATCTAAATCAGAATTTGCACCTTCGAAGGTAATTCTCTTTTCGTTTATTCTTTTAAAGTTTTGACTATCATAAAAACCGTAGTTACATCTAGTATCAGTGTAAAGATATAGAGATTTAACTTTCATTTTATCCATATATTGAAGTAAGCTTTTAACTAAAGCTTTTCCAACTCCTAGCCCCCTAGATTCTTCTGATACTATAAATAATTGGATGCATCCGTCAAAGGAAGCTTCTTTTCCTTTTATTATTTCTTTATAAGTTTCAGTTACTTTAGAAAATTCTTTTATTAACTTTTTATTTTCTTTATTAATAAAGATAAGCTTTATTAATGTAGTTAAATAGTTAAATCTATTATGGAATCTTTTAATTTTAGATGGATCGCTTTTAGCTTTTCCAAGTATTATCCCTATAACCTTATTATCTTTTACGCAAACTTTACTAAAAGTACTATCTAATATGCACCCTTCTAGGTAAATAGTTAAAACCTTATCTAAAACATCCTTATCTTTAATAAATTCATTAAAACCAAAGGCTGTGCAGATAAGTTCTTTAATTCTTTCATAATCCTCTTTACATAAGGCTCTATATTTAACATCTCTCATAAAATCAATCCTTTCAAATTTTACAAAAATTATTTAATATTTAGTGTTTTTTATCTTATAATTATAGTAATATCTCCTCTAAGGGGAGAGTCAACCTTAGATTTAAAGGAAGTGAAAAAATGAAAAATTTATTTTCTATAGGGGAAGTTTCAAAGATAAAAGGAATAACTATAAAGGCTTTAAGGTACTATCAAAAAGTAGGGATTCTTTGCCCTAAATATATAGATGAATCTACTGGATACAGGTATTACTCTATAGAGCAGTTTGTTTATATTGATATAATAAAAGCTTGTAGAGAACTTGGAACTAGTATAAAAGAATTACAAGATATTTTTAAAAAATGTGATATGGAAAATTTAATAGAGTTTTTAGATAAAAAGCGAAGTGAAGCTGAAGAAAACATAATCAAAATGAAAGAAATAATAAAAAATATAGACACCTTAAAAGATGGGGTAGAGCATTCTAAAGATATATTACTAAAAGAAAATATAGAAATAAAAAATTTCAAAGAAAGGTATGTTGTTATTGCGCCTTGCAGTGAGTCAGGAGACTTAAAAGAACTCCTATACTTTTCTAATTTAAATAAAATAATAAAAGATAATAATATTGATATAACTATGGAACAAGGAATAATATATGATGTCTTAAAAGAAGACCAAGTTAAACCTAAGTATGTTTTTAGAGTTATAAAAAATACTAAAAATTTAAAAGAAAATGATTTTATAAAAAAGTTACCAAAGGGAGATTATTTAACTTTATCTTATAAAAAAGAAAATGAATCAGAAAGAGTAAAAAAGATAGGAGAATACGCTAAAGATAATAACTTAGAAATAAAAAGTTTTATGGAGTTTGATTTGTTTGATGATTTATTTAATATCGATTCATATAGCTGTCAAATACAGATTTTATTATAGTTAAAGAAAAAATTCACTCTGAAATGTTAAAATTTGTTCACAATAGTTAAATGTATGTTAGTAATATATACATATAAAATTAGGGAGAATATAATGGGGGAATACATTTTATTAAGACATGCATTAGAATGGAGATTATGAGTAATGAAGAAAAAAGTAAGTATAGCTTCTTTATTAGTAGCACTTGGGATTGTGTATGGGGATATAGGAACATCACCTCTTTATGTTATGAAATCAATGATAGGAGTAAATAATGGTTACATTTCAAAGGACCTTGTCTTAGGTGGGGTATCTCTTGTTATTTGGACATTAACACTTCAAACTACTATAAAGTATATAATGTTAACTTTAGAAGCTGACAACAATGGTGAGGGTGGGATATTTTCTTTATTTACCCTTGTTAGAAAAAAAGCTAAATGGCTGATAGTGCCTGCACTTATAGGTGGGGCTACCTTGCTTGCAGACGGGATGATAACTCCGCCAGTAACAGTAACATCAGCAATAGAAGGTTTAACTTTAGTTTTACCTATCGATACTGAAAGTATAATAATAATAGTAATAAGTATATTAACCGTACTATTTTTACTTCAAAGGTTTGGAACTGATATAATAGGAAAGATGTTTGGACCTATGATGGTAGTTTGGTTTTCAATGCTTATGATATTAGGACTTAACGAACTTTTAAAATACCCTGAAATTATTAGGGCATTTAATCCGTATTATGGGCTTCATTTATTAATTACAAGTCCTGAAAGTGTATATATTTTAGGTGCAGTATTCCTTTGTACTACAGGTGCAGAAGCGTTATATTCAGATTTAGGGCACTGCGGTAAGAAAAATATAAGATACACTTGGGTTTTTGTGAAAATATGTTTAATAATTAATTACTTAGGTCAAGGAGCTTGGTTAATTCTAAGAGAAGGAAGTGTAATTAAGGAGAATCCATTCTTTTTAATTATGCCAAGTTGGTTTGTAATACCTGGAACTATAATAGCAACTATTGCAGCAATAATTGCGAGTCAGGCTCTTATTACAGGATCATTTACTTTAGTATCTGAGGCGATTAAATTAAATCTTTTCCCAAAACTCCAAGTTAGATATCCAAACGATGATAAAGGAAAAATTTATATACCTGCGGTAAATTATTTACTTTATATAGGGTGTGTATTATTAGTATTAAAGTTTCAAAAATCAGAAAATATGGAAGCTGCATACGGGCTTGCAATAACTATAACGATGCTTATGACAACTTTATTATTATTTGAATACTTAAGATGTATTAAGAAAAAATTGGTTATGTCTATAATTGTACTTATAGTGTTTATGACGATAGAACTTGGATTCTTATATGCTAATTTATTTAAATTTATAAATGGTGGATATATAACTGTCTTAATAGCATGTGCAATTATTTTCCTTATGTATATATGGATTTACGGTACAATAATCAGAAAGAGATACAGTCAATACGTAGATATACTTGATTACAAAGATGATTTTAAATCATTATATGAAGATAAAGATTTACCTCTTTATGCAACTAATATAGTTTATCTAACAGAGTCACAAAACTACGAGAAAATCGAAAGCAAAATAATGTATTCAATTTTTAATAAGCAACCAAAGCGTGGAAAATACTATTGGTTTATAAACGTAAAAGTAACAGATGAACCTTACACTAAGGCGTATAGCGTAAAAACTATAGTCCCAAACAAGGTGTTTTGTATTCAGTTTAATTTAGGGTTCCGTATAAACCAAAAGATAAATGTTTTCTTACATCAAATAATTCAAGAGATGGTGCGTGAAGGTGAAGTTAAATTTAAACCAAAAGAATATATGCTTAATAACAGCAGGTGTTCTGTAGGTGATTTTAAATTTATTTTATTAAAAGAGATACTTTCAAATGAAAATGACCTTTCAAAGTGGGATAGCTTTATAACTAGCGCAAAATTAACAATCAAAAAAATAACAGTTTCTCCTGCTAAATGGTTTGGAATAGATACAAGTAACGTTGAAACAGAACAAGTTCCAATCATTATAGGAGAAAGAGAAAATATAAAATTAACTAGGATAGATTAGAGGTTTTAGACTTTAAATCTAAGAAGGATAAGGAGATTTTAATGAGTCAATCGATAGTAAATATTTCATTAGTAGTAAGAGATTACGATGAGGCAATAGACTTTTTCATAAAAAAGCTTAATTTTGATTTAATCGAAGACACCTATATAAAAGAGCAAGATAAAAGGTGGGTAGTTGTAGCTCCTAAAGGTTCAAAAGGAACGTCAATACTTCTTGCAAAGGCATCTAAGGCCGAGCAAGAATCTTTTATAGGTAATCAAACTGGAAATAGAGTATTTCTATTTTTAGGAACTGATGATTTTTGGAGAGACTATAAAGAAATGCTTAAAAACGGAGTAGAATTTGAACGGGAACCTAAAGAACAAGAATATGGAATTGTAGCTGTATTTAAAGATTTATATGGTAATCTTTGGGATTTAGTTCAATACAAAAAGTAAAAGATATTAAAAAGCTAGGAGTTTTTAAACTTCTAGCTTTTTTGCTTACTTTAAGCTGTTTTGGCATTAAGTTTATAATTGCAACTTCAAGTTTCTAAAATGCAAAGGGTAGTTGGTGTTTTATTTAAAGAATAGATTTTATAATTTTAGTATAATTAAATAAGAGAGGATTGAAGTTTATGAGTTTTTCAGAGAATTTAAAATCAATTAGAAAAGAAAAGGGTATTTCACAAGAAGATTTAGCGGAGATAATAGGAGTGAGCAGGCAAGCTGTTTCGAAGTGGGAGCAAGGCTTAGGATATCCTGAAATGGAAAAGTTACTTATATTATCAAAAAAGCTTAATATTTCTTTAGATTATTTGATGTTAGATGAATTAAAAGAAAAAGATGAGGGCAAATTAAATAATGTAATAGTTCCAACTGGGAAGATTACGATTAAATCTTTTGATGGTAAATCTATCGTTAATTGTTATAAAGTTTTAGCATCAGAGGTTATGTATAAAGCTAAGGATGATGAACCGAGATATTGGCTTATAGGAGTTAATAGTGGAGCATTTTGGGGAGAAAAATCTATAGTTTTAGGTTGGTATAAAGATGAAGATAGTATAAAGGGGGAGATGAGCGATATCGTAAAAGCTATGAATAAGGGAGTTCCAGCTTACACCTTAAAATACGCAGTTAATGTTAAAAATAAATTATTAAGAGTTAAAATTGATAAAGAAGAATAAAAATGATATGCTAAAATATGTAAAATACAAATTTTAGGGGTTTTAAAAGGAGAGAAAAAGTATATGGATTTAAATGAGATAAAAGAGAGACAGTACAATAAAAAATTATATTTTTGTAATGATGAAGAATTAGTTAAAGAGCAGTTAAAGTGTTTAGATTTGCTTTATGACTTTAATAATACAAGACCTACAGAACAAGAAAAGAGAACTAATTTATTAAAACAAATGTTTAGTGAACTAGGAGAAGATTGCTATATAGAGCCACCTTTAAGAGCAAACTGGGGTGGGAAAAATGTTCATTTTGGAAAGGGCGTTTACGCTAATTTCAACTTAACTTTAGTAGATGATGGTGAGATATTTGTAGGAGATAACGTTATGTTTGCTCCAAATGTAATTATAGATACAGCAACTCATCCAATCCACCCAGAACTTAGAAGAAAACAAGCACAGTACAATCTTCCTATTTATATAGGTGATAATGTTTGGATAGGTGCAGGTTCTATAGTTCTTCCAGGAGTTAAAATTGGGAAAAACTCTGTGATAGGTGCAGGAAGTGTCGTAACTAGAGACATACCAGAAAATGTAGTAGCTATAGGAAGTCCTTGCAAAGTTTTAAGAGAGATTAATGAAGATGATTTAAAGTATTATCATAAAGATATGATAATAGATATAGAGTAAAGATTAGGATTTAATATGAAACTATTATTAAAGCGTAAAAAAATATAATAGAGGGGGAGCTTTATGTATAAGTTTTTTATAGCTATAGGAGCAATGTAAGCATTTTTTGCTACTAATATCGTACTTGTTTTAAACGGTAACATATGGGGGGATATAGATATCTCAAGGGCGAGTGATATAAGAACTTTTGGGGTACTATTATTTGTTTGGGGTTTAGCAATTAAATTTAGTAGTAATAAATTAAAAAACGAATAATAATAGAAAAAATATAGCCAATCACTTTTGTGATTGGCTATATTTTATTTTAAATAGCTTCACTTATAGAATTTATTTCTTCTTCACAAACAGGTGTAAATTCGTTTTCCCATTTGGAGATAACTACAACTGCTAATGAGTTTCCAAGTACGTTAACTACAGTTCTTGCCATATCTACTATACGGTCTATTCCAGCTATAAAAGCTACCCCAGCTACTGGAATTCCTAAAGATCCAACAGTTGCTAAAAGTACTACGAAAGATGCACCAGGAACACCTGCCATACCTTTTGAAGTAAGCATTAGTACAAGTACTAAGTTTATTTGAGCAGAAAGTGGTAGATGGATTCCGTATATTTGCGCAATAAAAAGTGCTGCAATTGATTGATATAAAGTAGAACCATCTAAGTTAAATGAGTAACCTGTTGGGATTACAAAAGAAGTAATCGCTTTAGGGCAACCAAACTTCTCCATTTTCTCCATAAGCTTTGGTAAAACTGCTTCTGAACTTGCAGTAGTGTAAGCTAAAATAAGTTCATCTTTTAGAAGTTTTATAAGTGTTAAAATGTTTGTCCCTGCCATTTTAGCAACGAATCCAAGAACAAAGAACACAAATAAGAACATAGCCCCGTAAACAGTAATTATTAGCTTTCCAAGAGGGATTAATGATGTTAATCCAAACTTAGAAACAGTTACTCCGATTAAGCCAAATACACCAATAGGTGCAAGTTTCATGATTTGGTTAGTTACCCAAAACATTGCATCAGCTATTCCCTGACAAATTGAAAGTACAGGCTTTCCTTTTTCTCCTATAGCAGCTACCCCTAAACCGAACATAACTGAGAAGAAAATAATAGGAAGTAAATCTCCTTTTGCTAGAGATTCAAAGATATTAGTAGGTACAATGTTTATAAATGTATCCATAAACCCATGATTTGATGCAGCTTCTGCTGTATTCATGTATTGATCAATGTTAGTAGTTGCAAGTGAACTTATATTAACACCATCTCCAGGGTGAAAAATGTTTGCAACAACTAAACCTATTATAATCGCAAATGTAGTTACAACCTCAAAATAAAGGATTGTTTTACCACCGATTTTACCAAGTTTTTTAATATCACCAACACCAGCTACGCCGACAACAAGTGATGAAAAGACTATAGGTACTACTATCATCTTAATTAATCTTATAAAGATGTCTCCTAGTGGTTGCAGATATGAAGTAACGGTAGGGTTACCATAAAAAACAGCACCAACTATAATACCTAGCACAAGTCCTATAATTATTTGAAATGCTAGACCAAATTTTTTCATTAGTTTAAAAGCCCCCTTTGGCAGTTTATTACTTAAAGTCGAGTAAAATAAAACTTTAGTTAAGTGAAAATTGCAAGTTTGACTTAGTTAAAATTTCATTTTACATGCTTTAGTATATCATAAAAGGAATAATATAAATTTGAACTTTTTTTAAACAAGGGGTTAAATGTATGTATGATGACTTATAATTTGTGAAAAAGAAGGAACTTAAAAGGAGTTTTTGATAAAAATCCTGCATAAATTTTAGAAAAGTGCAAGATGACCATTCATTTTATATTGAAAATTACGAAGAATAAGACTTAAATATGATATAATATTCGCTTAGTAAAATTAAAATATAAAATAATAAATGCAATTTTAAGGTGGTGAAAATTACATATTTTAAAAATAGAATTAGAAAATATAATTATGAGTTACTAATATATGGAGTGAATTAAAAATATAATATAGAAATAGACTTTAGACAGGCTAGGAGGGGGAACTTTGGTATCTGTATGTAGAAAATATTCAAGAAGAATAGGAAATGAAGTAGGACTTCCAGATATGCTTTTAGAAAATAAAATAGATGAAATGATAGAAAGAGATACTCTAAAAAATGAAGAAAGCATAAGGATATTAAATATACAGGCAAAACAAGCAAACTATAAAAAGAGCATAATATATTTGATGAGTTTATTTGAATCATTTATGCAAGACTATATATCTGAAATAGAGGGATTTTCAAATAAAAAGATAGATATAAATAAATTTTTAGATGAAGAAAAAAGAAAATGGCAGTCCTATTCTAGAAGCTTAAACGAGCCAATCAGCACTTCGACTTCTTTTATGAATGTTAGATTTTCTATATATGTTTTAAAAAGAAGGTATGGAATTAGCTATCCTAAAGGTTTATCTAATTTAATTTTAGAACTTGGGAGTTTAAGAAACTGTATAGTTCACCACAACGGAAATTTACTTTTGAAAGATAAGGGTGGCAAGTACTTATTTAAAGATACCTTGGTTGAAACTATTAGATTTTTAAATATAAAAAATGAAGATAACATTTGTGATTTTATAAATTATGAATATATTAAGAAAGTTACTTTTGAACTCCAAAGTTTTATTGAACTTTGCGGTAGATATGTATAAAATAAAGGTAATAAAAGGAATTAATGAAGAAAACGTAAGAAGAGAGGCGGTTTAAATGACTTTAGCTATACTAAATATAATACTAAACGTAATATTTGCAATTTATATATCAGTAGTATATATAATTAGAAAAGGGAAGATTCTATATTTGAATTTAGATATAGAAAGGTTAAAAGAGAAGGAACTTTTTTATAATACTTATTTAATTTCAAATATAGCAGTTGTAATGATAAATATTACTTTAAGCGTATTGCTTATAAATAATATGGTGTCATATCAAATTATTATGCTTTCACCTATGCTTTTACAATTTGTAAATGTAGTATTAGGTTACGCTTTTAGAAAAAAATATATAGTAAAGAGTTATTAAAAGAAAGCTATCGCATTAATATTGCGATAGCTTTCTTTTATTCTTGTAATGATTTATAGATAATACAATTTTCTAATTCTTCAGTAATTAAGTAGTCGTAGGAATTTAGCTTAGAGTTTATTAGTAAAGTTAGTGTATTTGTAACTAAGATATTTAGATGATTTGATGGATATAACTTACTTACTTTAATTAAATTACTTATACTAGGAAATTTATTTTTAAAATAACAAGAAATAAAAATTGATGTAGTACCATCTAGTATGAATATCTTTTTATAGTTTTTAAGGGTATTGAGTAGTGGATCTAGTGAATTATAAGAATCATTTATTTTAGAGTAGATAATAAAAATATTGAGTTTGTTATTTTGTATCGAGGATAAGTTCCTTATCACCTCTTTTTTGTCATTGATTGATTTAATTAAGATAATGTTAAATTTTTTGAATAATGAATTTAGGTCGGATACATGATTTAAAATTATAGTTTCCATATATGTCTCCTAATAAATATTTAAGAATAGTATAAAATTAATAAATTTGGTTAATCAATATGGAACATGAAAGGGACAAAAATTTACATAAAAATATGAAAAATATTGAAAAAAAGTAGTAAAAAGGATAATATAGAGTTGTATGGGGGTGGGAAAATGAATATTTTAGTAGTAGAAGATATAAAAGATCAAAGGGAGAGACTTAAAAGAATTATTGAAAAAAACTTTTTGGATTCAAGAGTGTATGCAGTAGAATGCTTAAAGGAGGCAAAGGAAGTTTTAAAAAAGCGAAATATTGATTTGTTTTTCTTTGATATAGAGCTCCCTGATGGGCTTGGTGTTGATTTTGCAAAAAGAGTCAGAAAAGAAAAGAAATATGCTTTAACAGGAATTATATTTATTACAGCAAATGTTGTTTACATGCTTGAAGCATTTAAAGATGTTCATTGCTATGATTTTTTAGTTAAGCCTTATGATGAAGAAGATGTAATAAGGATAGTTAATTTATTTGGTGAGGATAATAATAATTTAGAAAAAGAAGGAAAGCATATTTTAGTTAATATATCTAGCACTATAAAAACCAAGGTGTACACGGAAGACATAATATTTATTGAGTATCTAGATAGAAATTGTATCTTACGTACTAAAAATGGGAAAATAGTTGGAAAAGGGTATGGACTTAGTAAAATCCTAAAGCTTATAGATGATAATGAAATTATTCAATGCCATAAAGCATTTGCATTAAATAGAAGATATATTGAAGAAGTAAAGAGGATTGATAACAAGGTATGGGAAGCAAAATTTTGGTCTTGTGAAGATATCATACCAATAGGATATAAATATAAAAATGATATATTGGAGAAAATAAGGTGATTATTTGGATAATAAATGTAGTGGAGATATTATCATCTATTCTCTTTTATAATGTTTTATTTAATAGAGATAAGAAAAAAAATATATTTAAATATGTTATTATTGCAATTATTTTAGGAATTTCATTCTCAATATTTAGTTCATTACATTCGATCGTAAGAATAATGATTTTCTTATTAAAGGTAGTTTTAGTTGGTTTTGTAGATAAAAAGGAATACTTTGAGACTTGTATTGAACTTATTATTGGAAGTATTATTAGCTTTGCAATAGATGGAATAGGAATAATTATAATAATGCCACTTTTAGGTGATGCTATAGGCATGTATGGTGTATTCTTTTTAGTGGTTGTTCCACTTCTAATTATAGCATTATTTGCAATTGGAATATTGTTAAGAAAGAGAAAGCTTAGTATGGGAGGACTTGTAAATAAAAATAAGATAATAAGTACTTTTATAATTAACTTAGCATTCTTTATGGTTTTTACACTAAATACTGTAAATGAAAATAGATTTGGGGACCCGATTTATATTCAATACTTAATTTCGCTAATTGCACTTATCTGTGTAAATGTTTATTCATATAAAGTTATTTATAAAGAGTTAGAAGAAAAAAAGGAATTAAAGGCATTAGCAGAATATAGATTAGTATTAAATGATTTATTAGAACAATTTAGAGCAAACGAACACGAATATAAAAACCACTTAGCGACTATAACATCTATAATTGAACTTAGTGAGGATAAAGACCTTATAAAAAGTATTAAAAACTATATTGATGGATCGATTAATTTAGATATGTATTCTAATTTAAAATACATTGATAATGTAATAATTAAAGCAGTTGTATATAACAAAATAAAGGAATGTGAAAAGAGGGATATAACTTTTTCATTTGATATAAGAACTTCATTAAAGTATATTTCTATGGAAGATTCAGAGATATCGATAGTTTTGAATAACCTTTTGAATAATGCAATTGAAGCTATAGAAAATGAAACTGTTAAAGAAATTAGATTAACAATAACTAAGTTGAAACATAGCTATAAAATAATTGTTTCTAATACTATAAATAAGGAAAAAATAATAGAAATAGATAAGATGTTTAAAAAGGGTGAATCAACAAAAGGAAAAGGCCGTGGTTATGGACTTTTCAATGTAAATGAGTTAGTCCAAAAGCACGGCGGTACAATACAAGTTGATATTGAGAAAAAATACTTAAATATCAGTATCATTATCTAAAAGTGAATCTGGGGGAGTAGTTTCACCTGACCAAAACCAACAAGGTGAAGCAAGTACAACTACAGAAGCTGCAAGGCAAAGTAGTGAAATGTTTTTAGCTATAAATTTTTTAAATCTCATTTTAAATATTCTCCTTTTTAATAAATATAAAATCAAAACTTAATAATATTATCAATATAAACCCAAATGTTGAATTTATATTAGATAGTGTGTTAGATATAATGAAGAATCCTAATACGATCAATGAAGAATAAAATCTAAGTTTATAAATATATGAACTAGTTCTTTTTGGTCTATTAGGATTATTTATGCACTTTTTGAAAGTTACTGATAATGTAAACAAGGTAAGCCCAAAGAGCTTAACTAAAATATATAAATCTTTAAATAAAAAAGATAGTAATATTAAAGAAATATAAATACTTACACTAACAAGTAAACAGCTAATATAATCTTTAGCATGATGTCCTCCAATAAGGCTTCTTATAGGAAGTAGAAGTATCAATATCAAAAACTTATCTAATGTATTTGTTAACGCTGCTAAAGACAGTAATATAAAAAATTTAGAAAGTTCCGAGTTAATAAATGATAAACCATATCTCATTTTATCTATCGTTTTTAAATCTGATATATTTGTATATCTTTTTAGAAAATCTAATTGATAATTTACTAATGTTTCTATAATAATCACCTCGTTTGTCTCTATGTATCTATCATAAATTAAATAATTATTTTATATTAATACATTGCATAAAAGGGAATAAAATGTTAATAAAAGTAATAAAATTCATTTTAAAAAAGATTTTTTATTATAAATTGAAAAAATAATCATTTATTTAAACAAAAAGAAGGAGTATTAAAAATAATTAATTTTTGTGTAAAAAAAATTGCCTTTTATGAATTAAGTAGCAAACATTGTTATAAAAAAATTAGAATAAGGTCATAAAGTAAATGACATAAAACGAGGCAGAAATCCTAGTACATACTAATATTAGTTTGAAGTAACGTTACAAATTTAAAATATTAAGTAAAAGGGAGAGATTATTATGAAACAAAAATTTATAGCAATAGCATTAATGAGTATTTTGGCAGTAGGTACAGTGACAGGGTTAGCGAAAACAGTACAAGTAGGGGGAGGAACTTGGAATTATGGAACTGGATCTGGCAGAGTTTACTCAGAGTATTATCATGCAAGTGAGATACATGGATCGTCAGTTGTTAATGGAAATGGAGTAAAGGATACAGATTATAATAGAGCAAAAGGTCAATGGTCAGATGCATCAACATCATCAACTTGGAAAGTAGATAATTCTTATTATCATGTAGGAAAAAAATAAGAAGTGAAGAAGGCTAGTTTACTAGCCTTCTTATAATAATTTTTAGGGGGTAGGCTATGAAGAAAATAATGCACTCGATATTTGTAGTTAGTTTATTATTTATTTCTATATTAAATTTCTTTGATTACAGCAATAATAACAACAATAAATTTAAAAATGATAAAGAGAGTATACAAATATCTAAAAAGGAAGGGCAAAAGAGTAAAGATTTTGTTTATGATATTCAAAGGATAGTAAAAGGATTAAATACGGATATCATGATGGTAAATACAGAACTTACAAAGGAAGATAAAGTTAATTATGTATATTACATAACTTGTAACTCAGGTGATTTTTTAGATGTAGGAATAGATAATTACGTAGAAGTTTTAAAAAGTAATGGAGAATTAAAAACATCTGGTGAAAATAGAATTCCAGGGTCTACTTTTACGGGACATACTACTATTTATCCTTTTGAAGATGTAAGTAAATATAATCTTGAAAACTCAAAATACTTTGTTAAATCTGAAAAAGTAGATGAGGTTTTAAATGCTATAAACAAGGAAGGGTACTTAGTTTCTAAAGATAATGGAGTTAGCATTCAAAGAGAATTTTTAAATATTAAAAATATAATTATCCCTTTATTTTTATTAACTATAAGTATGATTTTTTATAGTTTAGGTAAGGGTAAAGAAACTGTATTAAGAAAGATAAGTGGATTTTCTAATTTAGATATATTAAAAGAATATCTAAAAAAAGAAGGAGAAATTTTTATAGTTAGTTTTGTATTTATTAGTTTATTAAATATGGTTTTTATAGCGGCATTATATAGAAATTCTTTATTAGATTTTTTGAATTTTTCGATGTTTAAATTTATCTTATTCTTTGCAATAGCAATATTTATATTTATCTTAGCAAATACAAATATATTGTTTCAAAAAGAATCATCTGTTATTAAAGGTAAAAAGAAAAATAGAGATATATACGTTGTAACCCTTATATCAAAATTTATATTTATAACACTACTCCTAACAAATTTAACAGCTATTATTTCAGGAATTTTAGAAATATCAAAAACTAATAAAATACTAGAAGACGTGAATTTAAAAGCTAAAAACTATGTAGTCTTGCCATTTATGAGCAATATTACTGATGTTTCTGATAATAATCAATTAGAGTATAATAAAAGACTTAGTAAATTTTACGAAGAAACTAAGGATAAATTTAATGGTATTTTAATTGATAGCAGGAATTTATCAAATCCAGAGAAATTAGAAAGAAATAAAAAAACTTTCCAAAATTATATTATGATAAATGAAAATTACCTTAAAGAAAATGAAGTTAGAGATTCTAAGGGAGATAGGATTGAAGCTGAAAAAATTGATAAAAGTAAACTAAATTTATTTGTTACAGAAGGTATGGACAAAGAAGCTATAAAGGAAAATTATAAAAATATATACGATTTAAAAGATGAGGATATAGTAATAAGTATTTATGATAAAAATACAAAATTATTTTCATATAGTGCTAAAGTAAGCCCTGATAGTTTTGGGTTTATAGAAGAACCTATAATAATCTTATATAAAGGTGAAATTTTTTGGGATCAGATGATGAATTTTATCTCTGGTGGATACTATATTTTAGATACTAAAACTGATAATCCTTATGAAGAGATAAAGCCGTATTTAGAAAAATACAAACTTACAGACGTATTACCAGAAGCTCAGTATGTTTCAAATACATTTTCAGAAGTTATAGAAAGTAAAAGACTTAGCCTTTTAAGTAAGGCTGTTGACTTGTTTGTTTATATAGTAGGGGCCTTAGCCCTTGTAATATATAGTACGCGCATTTACTTTACTATAAATAAAAAAGAAATTATCTATAAAACTTTAGGTGGATATAAATTTATAGATGTATATAAAGGAGCTATTTTAACTCAAATAATAGAATTTATATTATTACTTATTTGCAGCTTTATCTTAAATATAAATTTAGTAATTTTATTTATTGTTGTTATAGTAGAAATAATAATTTTTAAAATATATGCATCTATACTTAGAAATAAAAATGTAGTAGGCGTAATAAAGGGGGAAGAGTAAATGAGTATAATTTCCTTAAAAAATATAAATAAAAGCTATGGAAACAGAATACTTTTTAAAGATTTTAACTTAGATATAGAAAAAGGAGAGCTAGTTTCTATAATGGGACCTAGCGGTAAAGGAAAGTCAACTTTATTAAATATGATAGGACTTTTAGAAAAAGTAGATTCAGGAGAAATAGTAATAGAAGGAATTAAAAACCCTAGAATTAACTCTAAAGAAGGGGTAAAACTTTTAAGAAACAAGATATCATATCTATTTCAAAATTATGGTCTAATAGAAGAAAAGACTGTATTTGAAAACTTGAAAATTGGAACTAAGTTTTTAAAACTTAATAAAGATAAAGAAAAAATAATGATGGCTGAAGCTTTAGAAACAGTTGAACTATCAAAAGATATATTAGATCAAAAAATCTATCATTTAAGCGGAGGGGAGCAGCAAAGAGTTGCTTTAGCTAAAATAATCTTAAAACCATCAGAAATAATTTTAGCAGACGAGCCTACAGGAAGCTTAGACGAAAAAAATAGAGACTCTATTTTAAATATTCTAAAAAATATAAATAAAAAGGGAAAAACTATAGTAGTAGTAACTCATGACCCTAAGGTAGAGGAATGTGCAACAAGAAGAATAAGATTATAAAAATTTTATTTAATGTAATTTTACTTTTAGGTGCAGTTTATGTTTGTATGAATTTTAGAATATTAAGAGTTTCAGGAGAGTCTATGGCTCCAACATTAAAAGATAATCAATTTAAAATAATAAGAAAATCAGATTTTTATGAAAACAAAGATATTATAGTTTTTAAGAAAGATTCTGAATCTTACGTTAAAAGAGTGATTGCAATAGATGGAGATAGAGTTGAATTAAAAGAAGGGAAAGTTTATATCAATAATATACTTCAAACTAACTACAATTATAGTGGTGAAAAAAAAGTCTTTAATTTAAAAGAAGATGAGTTTTTTGTGATAGGAGATAATTATCAAAACAGTATAGATAGTAGAGCTTTCGGGGTAATAAAAGAAAATGATATAATAGGAAAGTTATTGGCATAAATAAAGGCTTACTGATAGATTTATCTATTAGTAAGCCTTTAGTGTTATTTTAAAACTTTAAGAACTTCTCTAGCAACTGCTGCACCTGAAGCTGGGTTTTGTCCAGTTATAACTCTGTTATCTGACACTGAAAATTCTGACCAGTCAGCACCTTTAACGTAGCTTGCACCTCTATTTTTAAGTTCTGTTTCTGTAAGGTATGGAACTAGTTTATCAAGACCTACTGCCTTTTCTTCGCTATTTGAAAATCCAGTTAGCTTTATTCCATCAATTAAATTTTTACCGTTTGAAAGTTTAATATTTAAAAGGCCTCCTAAACCGTGACAAACAGCTGAAACTATACCTCCATTTTCGTATATTTTTCTTGAGATACCTTGAAGATTAGTATCATTTGGGAAATCCCAAATTACTCCGTGTCCTCCAGTATAGTAAATAACTTCGTAATCATCTGGATTAATAGAATCAGCTGAAAGTGTATTACCAAGCTTATTCATAAAACTCATATCAGTGTAGTATTTCCAGTCAACTGGTCCCATAAAATCTTTTTCTAAACTATGAGGATCTATAGGAGTGTAGCCTCCTTTAGGACTTACATAATCGATAGTATAACCTGCCTTTTCCATTACATCTACAAAGTGAACAGCTTCACCAAGCCATAAACCTGTAGGAACGTCAGCATTTTCATATTTTGATACATTTGTAACAACTACTAAAACTTTTTTCATTTGAATCTCTCCTTTTTAAATAAATTTTATTTCTAAATATGTCTATGCCTAGAGTATAGAGCTTAAAGTATACTTTAAGTCAACAATTTACAAAAATGTTTTTGTATCTTCAAATTTATTTAGTATAATTTGATATATTTAACATCTAAAATAGATATATATTGATAGTTTTAAAGCGTATGAATTGAAGGGAGATTTTTATGTATCATATAAAAGAAATTGCTGAATTAACTAATGTTCCTCAGTCGAAGATAAGATATTATGAAAAAGAGGGACTATTACCATCTATAAAGCGAGATAAAAATAATATTAGAGTATTTACAGATAAAGATATAGAACTTATAAATTTAGTAAAATGCTTAAGAAATATAGGAATGCCACTAAAAGAAATAAAGAAAAATGTGAATTTACTTATGGAGAAAAACACTCATTTAAAAGAAGAAGATATATTAATTGAACACAGAGAAAAGTTAGAAACTCAAAAGAGATTGTTGCAGATATATATAGATGATATAAATATCAAAATAAATGGGGATTTAACTAAGAAAAATACTAAGGAGTAGTTACGATTTTTTTATAAGTATTTCAGAACTATTATAAAGAGGTAAATTAACTTTGAATCTTTTAAATACTTCATATTATAGCCATATGCTACTTGTAAAATAAATTTAAAGGTTCTAAAAATTAACATTTTAGAGGTCTATTTATTTTAAGTTAGGTAGTGATTTTATTGTTTAAAATTATATCAGAGATATTTATATGTATTGGGATTGTATCAGCACTTATTATTACAGTTGATATTATAAGGCATCCTCAAAAGGAAATGCCAATAATGAATTTAGTTTGGCCTATAAATGGGCTTTGGGCTGGTCCTTTTTGCCTTTTAGCTTATTTTACTATAGGTAAACATAGAAAAATGGACATGTCAGATATGAAGGGAATGGACATGCCTCACATGAGCGGAATGGACATGGGTAACATGGATATGAAAAATGTGGACATGCCAAAGATGAAGGGAATGGACATGAGTAATATGGATATGTCAAAAGAAAATGGAATGGGTATGAAAATTGTGGACATGCCACACATGAACGGAATGGACATGGGTAACATGGATATGTCAAAAGATAAGAGCATGGATATGAGCAATATGGACATGACAAATATGAAGGGAATGGACATAAAAAGTCGGGACATGCCTCACGTGAACGGAATGGACATGAGTAATATGGATATGAAAGGATCAGGGAATGAGAACAAGCCCTCAAAGAAAAAATATTCTAGTTTCTGGCAAGGCGTAGTTGCGGATACTCTTCACTGTGGCGCTGGATGTTCTTTAGCTGATTTGATCGGACCTTGGATTTTTTTAGTAGTTCCATTTACTATTTTTAATAATCTAACATTTGGGGAATGGGTTTTAGATTATTGTTTAGCTCTTTTAACTGGAGTAACTTTTCAATATGCAGCGATTTCACCTATGATGAAGAAAAAGGGGTTAAAGGTTTGGTTAAAAGCTTTAAAAATTGACTTTTTCTCACTTACTTCTTGGCAAATAGGGATGTATGGCTTTATGGCATTAGTTATATTTGTATGGTTTGGACGTTTATCACCAACTACACCAGAGTTTTGGTTTATGATGCAAATAGCTATGTGCTTTGGATTTGTAACTGCATACCCTGTAAACTGGATATTAGTTAAAAAAGGAATAAAGATGGGAATGTAATATAAAAGAAGATATCTCGAATTTAGGAGATATCTTCTTTTATTTAAATATCTTTTATAAAAAACATATCCATAGTATCATGATTACAGCTTATTAAAGGCTTTTCTAATTCTTTAAAACCGTATTTTCTGTATAAATGCACAGCAGCTTCTAAAGTATGGTAAGTTTCTAAATATATTTTTGTATAACCAGCTTCTTTTGCAAAATTAATTGCAGCATCTAACAATTTATAACTTGCCCCATTTCCTTTAGATTCATTTGATAGAGATAATTTTTGTAATTCGCAAATATTATTTTTTTCATCATATTCAGCGATTCCAACTCCACCTAAAACATTATCTAAATCATCTACAAACACGAAATAGTCTCGTTTGTTTGTTAGTTTATAAAAATCACTCAAAGTAGATATTTCAGGGTCGAAATATGCAGTGCCAGGAATATCTAAATTAAAGCTTTTTAAATTATCTTTTATTATTTTCTCTATAGATTTATTGTCAGAACTTTTTATTGAACGAATTTTCATATATAACAACTCCTAGAACTATGTATTTTGTATAGTATATCAGAAATTGAATTTTATAAAAGGAAAATCTATAAATTTCTTTAAGGTAAAATTATGGTTAAAGAAATATTTTTAATATATATTTGTGATACTATATTAAATATAAATTTTATCAAAAGGGAGACTTTTTATGTTAAAGAGCAATAATGATTCAAAAGTAAAGATAAATATAAATTCTAACGGAAATGATGCTTTTAAGATTCTTTTTACTAAACTAGTATTTTATAAAGACTATAATAAAGCTGAAGATATGCTATTTAAGGAGTTAGAAGAAAATAAGTCAGAAGAAATTTATGATATAGGACTTGAATTTTATGAGTCTTTAAAGAAAATAGATGAAGAAGAACTTTTAAAAAGTGATTTTTCTTTAGAAGAAGTTTTAAGGGGAATTGAAGATTTAAAAAGAATTATGAATAGTGAAATATAAAGTTATAATTTAAAACGCTTGCTTATCATGAAGAGATAAGTAGGTGTTTTTATTTATAAAAATGATTAAAGATATAAGATTTACTTGGAATTTAGCAGTTATTATAAAGTACAAGGCTTGGATATCAACCTTATCTAAGTGATAATAAAAAAATTTAAAATTCTAAAAAAACTACATCATTGTTACGAGATATTATTGGTACAAGGGATTTTCGCTATATTTGGGTAAATTTTTGATATTTTGGACAAGTGAAAATTATTCAGACAAACTATAAAAATTTGATCGTAGTAGACAAGTAAAAGTTAGATGGACAAGCTATTAAAACACATCTATATTAGGAGTTATTTTAAGAAAAATTAAATGATTTTTACGCAAAAAATAGAGCTTATTAAATTAGATAAAATAGTATGTTTTTCATAAGATCCTTCATAAATATAAACAAACCAATTTAAATAAACTTGCAGATATTTTGTAGCGACGCTTCTAAACTTTCTAAGCCATCTTCTTAAATTCAAAATAAAATCAGAGCAGTGACTAAGTAAAATTTCACTTTCTTCTTTAGAAATTTCTAATTCTTTCTTTTTATGAAGAGCGTAGTTTAATTTTTTTGATACAAGATAAGAAAATCTATCTTTACCTGGAAGGAAGTAAGTATTAAA
>NZ_JAMDLQ010000016.1:0-65116 GCF_024705715.1 Clostridium sp. LY3-2 | reverse complement strand
CGAGTGGCCAAAGGGGGCAGACTGTAAATCTGTTGCAAGTTGCTTCGAAGGTTCGAATCCTTCCTCCACCACCATTTAGACACTAAGTTTTTGCTTAGTGTTTTTTTATTTGTTTTTTTAAATATTATATTAATTAAATACAAATTAAAAAATTCTCAAAAATTACAAGGAATATTTACGAAAAATGTTATTGACTATAATATATTTATTATGTTAGAATACAAAAAGATACAAATTGAAAATATAAATTAATTATTGCTTATCAAGAGAGGTGGAGGGATACGGCCCTGTGAAACCCAGCAACCTACAAAGTGTGTGGTGCTAATTCCTGCAGAGAGAAAAAGATTTTTAGCTGCAAAGATAAGAGAGATTAGTACGTAAGCTACTCTTCCTTATCGAAGAGTTTTTTTTACGTAAAAAAACAAAGTAAATAAGTTAATATTTAATTTTAGGATGGATACAATTCCATATTCATTTTGTAAAAATTTTTTTATAAAAAGGAGAACATGAAATGAGAAGATTATTTACTTCAGAATCAGTTACAGAAGGACATCCAGATAAAATATGTGACCAAATATCAGATGCGGTTTTAGATGCTATATTAGATAAAGACCCTATGGCAAGAGTTGCTTGCGAGACTTGTACAACTACAGGTATGGTTATGGTTATGGGAGAAATCAGTACAAACTGTTACGTTGATATCCCTAAAGTAGTTAGAGAAACGGTTAGAGAAATCGGTTATGATAGAGCAAAATACGGATTTGACTGTGATACTTGTGCAGTAATGACAACTATAGACGAGCAATCAAGAGATATCGCTATGGGAGTTGATGAAGCTTTAGAATCAAGAGAAGGTCAAAAAGATGAGGTTGAAGCAGTAGGTGCTGGAGACCAAGGAATGATGTTTGGTTACGCAACTAACGAAACTGAAGAGTTTATGCCAACACCAATAGCTATGGCACACAGATTATCAAGAAGACTTACAGAAGTAAGAAAAAATGGTACTTTAAAATACCTTAGACCAGATGGAAAAACTCAAGTTACTGTTGAGTATGAAAATGATATGCCAAAGAGAATAGATACTATAGTTATATCAACTCAACACGATGAAGATGCTACTTTAGAGCAAATTCAAACAGATTTAAGAGAGCACGTAATAAACGCTGTTATACCATCAGAATTATTAGATTCAGAAACTAAATACTTTATAAACCCAACTGGAAGATTCGTTGTTGGTGGGCCACAAGGAGATAGTGGTTTAACAGGAAGAAAAATAATAGTTGATACTTACGGTGGAATGGGAAGACACGGTGGTGGAGCTTTCTCAGGAAAAGACTCAACTAAAGTTGATAGATCAGCTGCTTACGCTGCAAGATGGGTTGCTAAAAACTTAGTAGCAGCTGGAATAGCAGATAAATTAGAAATCCAATTAGCTTATGCTATAGGCGTAGCTAAACCTGTATCAATCCAAGTTGATACTTTCGGAACAGGTAAAAAATCAGAAGAAGAAATAATTAAAATAGTAGAAAGAGTATTTGATTTAAGACCAGGTGCTATAATAAAAGAACTTGACTTAAGAAGACCTATCTACAGACAAACAGCAGCTTACGGACATTTCGGAAGAACTGATGTTAGCTTACCTTGGGAAGAGTTAAATAAAGTAGAAGAAATAAAAGAATTAATGTAATAAATATTAGCCATCCTAATTTAGGATGGCTTTTTAATTTAATTTGATAATTTAAATACCACTTATGAATAAAAAGTTAAAATTATAAAGTGTTTTTTACGAAGAATAAAGCATTTTTAAATAAAGAGAAGCTTGGCTGAATAAAAGGTTAAAAGTATGTATAATTATTCAGAGGAATATACAAAATTTACAGATAATACACAAACACTAGCAAATGATTTGGTACAATAAAAGCAAACACAAAATGTAAAAAGTAAACAAAAGCAGAGGAGGGTATTGAGATGAAAAAGAAAAAGAAATTTAGTTTTCCTACAGCGTTTACAGTTTTGTTCATTGTGTTAATTTTAGCAGCAATTTTAACTTACATTATTCCGGCAGGTTCTTATTCTAAGTTAAGTTATGACAAAGACAACGGGAAATTTGTTATAACTAATCCACAAGGAGAAGAAAGCACGGAAGAAGCAACACAGGCTACTTTAGATAAGTTAAATATCAAAATTGATATTTCAAAATTTAAAGATGAAAGTATAAATAAACCAGTTGCTATTCCAGATACTTATGAGCAAGTAAAATCTCATCCACAAGGATTCAAAGAGATTGTAGAGGCACCTATCCAAGGGGTATATGATACAGTAGATATAATTCTATTTGTACTTATAATTGGAGGAGTTATAGGAGTTTTAGATGCTACAGGAGCATTTAATGCAGGTATAGCAAGCCTTTCAAAAGCGACTAAAGGTAGGGAATACTTATTAATAGTTATCCTTGGAATCTTAGTAGCTTTAGGAGGAACTACTTTCGGTATGGCAGAAGAAACTATAGCGCTATATCCGATATTAATACCTATATTTATTTTCTCAGGTTATGATGCACTAGTTTGTATCGCAACTATTTATATGGCATCTTCTATAGGTACGATGTTCTCGACTGTAAACCCATTTTCTTCTGTAATTGCATCAAATGCAGCAGGAATTAACTTTACAGAAGGGTTAACATTTAGGTCTGTAGGACTTGTAATAGCTTTAGTAATAACTTTAGTATACATAATTAAGTATGCAAATAAAGTTAAAAAAGATCCTACAAAATCACTAATTTACGATCAAAAAGAAGAGATAGAAAATAAATATAGAAGTGAGGAAACAGAAGTCCCAGTATTTACTTTAAGATTAAAGATAATGCTTATAATATTTGCATTAACATTTGTAGTAATGATTTGGGGTGTTTCAACTCAAGGTTGGTGGTTTACTGAAATGACAGCATTATTCCTAGTATCAGGAATAATATTAGGTGTTATTTCAACTTTAAACGAAAAAGAATTTGTTAATAAGTTTATAAGCGGGGCAGCAGATTTAGTAGGTGTTGCACTTACAATCGGTATAGCTCGTTCAATTAACTTAGTTTTAGAAAACGGACAAATATCAGATTCGATTTTATACTACTTATCAAATGCTGTAAAAGGAATGAATGGTTCAATATTCATAGTTTTAATGCTATTTATCTTTATGATTTTAGGATTCTTTATCCCATCATCATCAGGACTTGCAGTATTATCAATTCCAATTATGGCACCACTTGCAGATACAGTAGGACTTCCAAGAGATGTTATAGTAAGTGCATACCAATTTGGTCAAGGGCTTATTTCATTTATAACACCGACTGGATTAATACTTGCAACTCTAGCAATGGTAGATGTTACTTATAATAAGTGGTTAAAATTTGTTATGAAATTAATGGTAATAATAGCTGTCCTTTCAGCAATATTACTTTTAATTCAAATACATTTATAATAAGAGTAAAAAAAGCTACTACTTTAGAAATTTCTAAAGTAGTAGCTTTTTTTATTTTAGGATAGAAAATTTATTAACTTTAATTTATAATTTTTATAATAGATTGGGGTGAAATATTATGAAAAAATATATAGGTTATTTAGATACGGACTTTGGAATAATAGAAATTAAAGGAACTAAAGATTATATAACTCATATATCTTTTGTAGAAGAAATAAAAGAAGAACTAGAAAACGATAATATAAAACTATGTAAAAAAGAACTAAAAGAATATTTAAATGGAGAAAGAAAAAAATTTACAGTTAAGATTGAATTTTTAGAAGGAACAGAATTTAGAAAAAAAGTATGGGAAGAAGTTTACAAAATACCATACGGAGAAACTAAAACTTACAAAGATATAGCAAAAGCTATAGGAAACGAAAAGGCGTCAAGGGCTGTTGGTGGCGCTATAAACAAAAATCCTATTTGCATAATTGTAGGGTGTCATAGAGTTTTAGGAAGCAATAATAAATTAATAGGATATGCATACGGATTAAATTTAAAAAAAGAATTACTTAATATTGAAAATAAAGGGGCATTATATGAGTAAAAAAGAATACATAAAAGAAACGATTTTTAAAGGGTCTAGCGGACTCGCTTTTGGAATTTTAGTAACTTTAGGTATAGGGCTATTATTAGAAACTATAGGTAAGATGACTGGACTTTCAGATTTAGTTACTATAGGGACTATAACAAAGACACTTATGGCACCTGCAATTGGTGCTGGAATTGCTTTTTCTTTAGGTGGGAATTCTTTAATAATATTTTCATCTATGGCAGCTGCAACTATAGGAGCTTCAGCGATTAAAATAGGAGAAAATGCCTTAACTATAAGTGGAGGAGAGCCTATCGGGGCTTTGTTATCTTCTGCATTTTGTATATACATAGGTAAAAAAGTTTTAGGGAAAACAAACTTAGATATGATGATAGTTCCACTTCTTTCAGTTTTAGGAGGAGGACTTTTTGGGATTTATATATCAAAAATAATAAATCCTATTTTAAATTTTTTTGGAGGATTTATAACATCTAGCGTAGAGTCAAACCTTTTATTGTCATCTATAGTTATAGCTGTTATTTGGGGAGCTTTAATAATTTCTCCAGCCTCATCAGTTGCACTTGCAATAGCATTAAATTTAAATGGTGAAGCATCAGCTGCAGCCTTAGTAGGTTGTACAGCTATGTTTGTTGGAATTACAGTTATGTCTTATAAAGAAAATGATTTAGGGGGAGTTTTAGCTTTATTTATCTGTACTCCTAAATTACAACTACCAAACCTAACTAGAAACTTAAAGCTTATAATTCCGCCTCTCTTAGGAGCAATTATAGCATCACCTATAGTTGTTATATTATTTTCTCTAAAAGCTGATGTATCTATAGCAGGAATGGGGCTTTGTGCTTTTGTTGCACCTATAAATATTTTAGCAAATTACGGCTTAAGTACACTTTTGATTAGTTATGTATTTGGGTGCATAATTATTCCGGGAGTGGTAAGTTATATTGTATATTTATTCATGATTAAAAATAATTTAATAAATAAAGGTGACTTAGTTTTACCAAAATAAAAATATGCCTTGTAATAAAGATATTACAAGGCATATTCTTATATATAGATATCATTTAAAAACACGTCTATAAGGCTTTTTTGATAAACTTTTACAAGTAAATCATCAGGTCCTTTAAAATAAGTGAAGTTCTTTTTAGTAAGAGGGTCCTCTTTTATATCGTAAGTTTCTATTCCTTTAGATTTTAGTTCTGAAATAGTAGAATTTAAACTTTTAACTTCTAATTGTAATTTAGATAGAGCTAAACCATCTAATTCGTTATTCTCATCGTCGTAGCTTATTAATTCTAAAAAGTTATCATTATATTTAAGTTTTAAAATATATTTATTATTAGCCTTATCGAAAGATTCATTAAATACATTAAAACCTAATATATTAGTATAAAAATCTTTTGTTTCTTTGTAATTTGAGTTTTTAATGTAGAAATGATTCACAATTTTAAAATCCATAAATTCATCACCTTCCCCTTATGTTAAATTTTACATTTACTTAAATAAAGAGTCAATTAACTATAAAAAATAGTTGTAATTATATGGTCTTTGTTATATATTATATATAACAAATAGAAAAGGGGGTAATTAAGTGTTAAGTATAAAGAATTTTACGAAATGTTATAAAGGGGATAAACCTGCTGTAGAGAATGTAAATATAGAGGTTAAAGAAGGCGATATATTTGGATTTATAGGTCATAATGGAGCGGGGAAAACAACTACAATTAAAGCTGTTGTAGGTATATTAAACTTTGATTGTGGTGAGATATTAATAGATGGTATGTCTATTAAAGATAAACCAATAGAATGTAAAAAACTAATTGCATATATTCCTGATAATCCTGAACTTTATGATTCCTTAACAGGAATTCAGTATTTAAACTTTTATGCTGATATTTATAAGGTACCTAAAGAAGATAGAGAAAAGTTAATAACTCTTTATGGGGACAAGTTTGAAATAACTAAATCATTAGGCGATTTAATATCATCTTACTCTCATGGTATGAAACAAAAGCTTGCAATTATATCTGCTTTAATCCATAAGCCTAAGCTTTTAATATTAGATGAACCTTTTGTAGGATTAGACCCAAAGGCTGCGCACACTTTAAAAGAGATAATGAAAGAGATCTGTGAAGGCGGCGGCGCTATATTTTTCTCAACACATGTATTAGAAGTTGCAGAAAAACTTTGTAATAAGGTGGCTATAATAAAATCTGGTAAGATTGTTGCAAATGGAAAAGTAAATGAGGTTATTGGAGATAACTCTCTTGAAGAAATATTTATGGAGCTTATTAAAGATGAGTAATTTAAAGACATTAGTTAAATATGATTTTATAAATTCATATGGATTAAATAAATTAAAAGACAAAGATAATAGACTTAAAAATATAGGGCTTTTAGGAGTTATAATATTTTCTATTTGTGTAATCACATTTAGTATTTATGAATACTTTAACTTAATGGTAGAACCTTTAAAAGCTATGAATATGCTAGAATATATTTTAATTCAAGGGATTGTTTTAATTTTCCTTTTAACATTTGTAACTACAATATACAAAGCGCCAGGGATGATTTTTGGACTTAAAGATTATAATACACTTATTTCTATGCCAGTAAAACCAAGCGAAATACTTATAAGTAAGCTTGTAAATTTAGTTATTCCATCATATTTATTTATGCTTATAGTTTATATTCCTATATTAACTATTTACTTTAAAAACGTAGATTTTAGCATTTTAAATATACTTTTTGCAGTTATTTTATACTTTTTTATACCGATAGTTCCAATTTCAATAGGTAGTTTAATTGCATTTTTAATATCATATTCTATGTCAAAAATGAAAAGAAAAAACATTTTTTCTATAATAATGTTAAGCTTTTTTACCATTGCAATTCTTGTTTTATCTATGCAAATGGAAGGCATAATGAAATACTTAACTATAAACGCTTCAAATATTACAGAAGCATTAGGAAGAGTTTATCCTCCTATAGTTTTCTTTTTAGATGCAGTTGCATTTAAAAGTGTAGGGAGTTTAATTAAATTTGTTTTATTTTCTACTATAATATTTGTTTGCTTCGTATTTATTTTTAGTAAGGTATTTCAAACTATAAGTTCAAGTCTTTTAGAAAATTCTAAAAAAGATGAGTTTAAAATGGTAGAACTTAAAGATTCTAAAGTAAGTATAGCTTTATTTAAAAAAGAGTTATCAGCATACTTATCAAAACCTTTAGTAGTTTTAAATACAGCAATAGGACCTATAATGATGATTATAATGCCAGTTGTAGTTTTGATAGGTGGAAACTCTATGATTGAAAAAATGTTCAAATTAGAGTCTTTAGAAGGGATAATACAGGGAATTGCTATAGCTTCTATATTAATTATGATAGGGCTTAGTAATATATCTGCATCTCTTATATCACTTGAAGGAAACAAGATTTGGATAGTTAGATCTCTTCCTATAAGCGAGATGGAAATATTTAAAGGGAAAATACTTTTATCTTTAGCTACGTCCTTAGTTCCTTTTATTATTTCATTACCTTTTTATATATTAGCTTTTAAGCTTAGTTTAGAAAATATTATTATTTTAACTATAGGAGCTTTAGTTATAAGCGTTTATGTGGCTATTTTAGGACTTTTATTAAATTTAAAGTTTCCTATGATGAATTGGACTTCTGAAACTGTAGTAGTTAAGCAAAGTGCATCCTCATTTCTTTCACTTATACTTGGAGGAGGGCCTTTAGCACTTGCAGTATTTCTTTATATAAAATTAAATATAACTAATATGACTTTATATTTAGTTTTTGGTATAGGATTATTTTTAGTTTTAGATGTAATTTTATTTATACTATTAAAGAATTATGGAGTAAAAAGACTTAGGGAAATATAAAAATATAAGGCTGAATTTAGAAATTTCTAAATTCAGCCTTTAATTATTTTTAAGCTTCGTGAACTAATTTTCCGTTTACTATAACTTTTTTAACGTTTATATCTTCATCGAAAATAATTAAATCAGCATCAAAGCCTTCTTTAATCATTCCTTTTCTATCTTCTACTTTGCAGTGTCTAGCTCCGTTGTATGAAGCCATTTTTACTACGTCATATAAAGGATATTCTGAATTTGTATAAACATTTTTAACTGCTCTATCTAAAGTTAAAATAGAACCAGCTAAAGTTCCAGATTCAAGTCTTGCAGCTCCGTCTTCTACGAAAACATCTTGACCGCCTAAACCGTATTTTCCGTTTGGCATACCGCAAGCCATCATAGCATCAGTTACTAAAAGAACTTTATCTGTTCCTTTTTGTTTGTATGCAACTCTAAGGCTTGGGAAAGCTATGTGGATACCATCTGAAATAGTTTCAGTAGTTATGTCAGAATCAAATACTGCTCCTACAACTCCAGGTGCTCTGTGAGTAAATGGAGTCATAGCGTTAAATAGATGAGTTGAATGTGAACATCCACATTTGATTCCATCCATAGCTTCTTCGTAAGTAGCTTTAGTATGTCCAATTGAGCATACTATTCCTTTTTTGCTTAAATATTCTATAAGCTCTTTAGCTCCATCTACTTCAGGTGCTACTGTTATTGATGTAACAGCATCATCGCAGTCTCCAACCATCTTTTTATAAGTTTCTATTGAAGGAACTTGTAAAAATCCTGGGTTTTGAGCCCCTATAGCACTAGGACTTATAAATGGCCCTTCTAAGTGTGCTCCAAGTACGTTTGCTCCATCAGTTCCATTTAGTTTAGCAGCTTTTATAGCATGCATTGATTTGTTTATAGCATCTACTGAAACTGTCATAGTAGTTGGTGTAAATGATGTAGTACCAAATTTTACTATAGTTTTTGCAATCTCGTTTATAGCTTCGAAAGTTCCATCCATAGTATCGTGTCCGCCAGCTCCGTGGATATGTACATCTATAAATCCAGGTGAAAGATACATTCCATTTGCATCTATAACTTCTGTTTCGGTATTATCCTTTGGGTTTATTTCTTTGATTTTTCCATCTTTTACTAGAACTGAACCTTTTTCAATTCTATCTAAAAATATGATGTTACAATTTTTTATTAACATAAAAACACCTCCATATTATGTTCAAAATAATAGACATATGAACTAAATTTTTAATCACTATGTTATAATTATATAATATATAAATAGAAATAAAAACAACTAAGGCATAGTTTTGGAGAAAAGATATGGAAAGTATTATAGGATTTGTTGAAAAAATCGTATTTAAAAGCGATGATACGGGATACGTTGTAGCAAAGGTTCACCACAATGGAAGTGCTATAACAGCTGTTGGAAATATTCCACTTATAAAAGAAAATCAAAATGTAAAACTTATAGGTGAGTGGATAGTTCACAAACAATTTGGGAAACAATTTAAAATAGTAGAATTTGAAGAGGTTTTACCGACTTCAAAAGATGCTATAGAAAAATATTTAGCATCTGGGATAATATATGGAATTGGTCCTGTAACTGCAAAAAAGATAGTATCTTATTTTGGAGAAGAAACTTTAGATATATTAGAGAATAATATAGAAAGACTTAAAGAAGTCGAAGGGATAGGAGAAAAGAAGTATCAAATTATTCTTGAATCTTATATAGAACAAAGAGAATTAAAAGATATAATAATATTCTTTCAATCACACGGAATTTCTAATAACCAATGCATAAAAATATATAAAAAGTTTGGTGCAGGGTCTAAAGAAATAGTTAAAAATAACCCTTATATCCTTTGTAAAGAGATATCTGGTATAGGGTTTAAAACAGCAGATAAAATAGCTATGAGCCTTGGTATAGAAAAAGATTCAGAGTTTAGAGTGAAAAGTGGAATAGAGTATGTTATAAATAATTTTTGTGCATCAGGAAATACATATATGCCAAAAGAAAAGCTTATAAAAGATACAGCGGAAACTTTAGTTATATCTAGAGAAATAGTAGAAGAAAATATTTATAATTCAGTTCTTGAAAAAAATATAATAATAGAAAAAATTGATGACGAAGAAGCAGTTTTTACATTACCTTATTATTATTGCGAATTAGGTATAACTAAAAAAATGATAGAACTTGGAATAGAAAATTTTCAAACTATAAATACAGACGTAGAACATGAAATAAATTTTTTTGAAAATAAAAGTGATATAAAACTTGCACCTTCTCAAAAGGAAGCTATAATAAATGCTTTTACAGAAGGGATTGAGATTATTACAGGAGGACCTGGAACAGGTAAGACTACAATAATCAAAGCGATACTTGAAATATACGAAAAATGCGGGATGAAAGTTTTACTTGGAGCGCCAACTGGAAGGGCTGCAAAAAGGATGACAGAATCTACAGGAAGAGAAGCTAAAACTATTCATAGACTTCTAGAGATGGGAGTTTCAGGAGATGAAGAAGATAAATCTTTCTTTAATAAAGGTGAAGGTGAACCTTTAGAAGCAGATGTTGTTATTATAGACGAAGCATCTATGATAGATATAATGCTTATGAATAGTTTACTTAAAGCAATAAAGCTTGGGACTAGACTAATAATAGTTGGAGACGTAGACCAACTTCCATCAGTTGGCCCTGGAAATGTTTTAAGCGATCTTATAAATAGCGGTCTTATTAAAGTAGTTAGACTAAAAGAGATATTTAGGCAAGGATTTGAGAGTTTAATTACTACTAATGCGCATAGAATAAATAATGGAGAAATGCCTTACTTAAATAAAAAGGGAAATGATTTTTATTTCCAAGAGACCTTAAGCGCAGAAGATACTTTAAGGACTATCGTTGATTTAATAAATACTAGATTACCAAAGTTTAATAAATCTTTAGATAAACTTCGTGATATTCAAGTTTTAACTCCTATGAAAAAAGGAGTTTTAGGGGTATTAAATATGAATGAAAAGATTCAAGAACTATTAAACCCTAAAGAAAACTACAAAAAAGAAAAGAAAATCAAAGAAGTTGTCTTTAGAGAAGGGGATAAAGTTATGCAAACTAAAAATAACTACTCCCTTAAATGGACTAGAGTTTCTGGTGTTGGAGACGAAGAAGGTGTTGGCGTATTTAACGGAGATATGGGATTTATCCAAAGTATAGACGAGGAATCAAAAGAAGTAGTTGTAATTTTTGATGATGAGAGAAGAGTAAGATATGAGTATGTATATCTTGATGAATTAGAACTTGCCTACTCTATAACTATTCACAAAAGTCAGGGAAGTGAATTTAAAGTTATAATAATCCCAGCCTTTATGGGCTCGCCACTTTTAATGAATAGAAACCTTTTATATACAGGAATAACTAGAGCTAAATCCTTAGTTGTTGTTGTTGGTTCTAAAAAGGCCCTTCAATATATGGTATCAAACACTAGAAGTACCGAAAGGTATTCAGCTTTAGAATATAAAATTAAAGATATTATAAATAATGATATTTTAGGAGAATAGAGGTGCAGTAGGGTTTTGAGTAAAGTAGAGGATAAAATGTTATCTATCATAAATAAAAAGATTAGTAATTGGTTTTTAAAAGATGAGAAAATATTAACTGTATGTGCAAGGCCCCTTCAAAGTAATATTATATTTTATGATTTAATAAATGATATCTTAAAGAAAAATGGGAAAATTCTTTATATATCTGGTAATTCAAACGTAGATTACGAATTAGTAGATTTTTTAGAAGTATCTAATAAAAAGTATTGCTATTCAAGAGAAGGAATAGAAAAATGCAATTTGCAATTTATGAATGCAAAATATATCTACAACATAAACAAAGAATACGATCTTATAATAATAGACGAAGTTTCAACTTACACTAGATTAACAGACGAAGAATATAAAGGAGTATATTTAAAGCTTAGAACGTACTCTAAAAAAATAATTTTTTATTCTTTAACTGAAATAAGTAACACTGAAAATTTTGATATAAGAAATATAGAAGGTAAAAAAGTTTTCCTTCAACCTAGAGTTATTCAAACTAGGATAAACTTAAAATCAGATATACCTTATAGTCTTTATGATTATATATTATGGTATAAAGATAACAGAAAAAATATAGCTATCTATGTTCCTTGTAGTGAGGATTTAGAAAATACAGTAGAATACTACGATCAAAAGCTAAATTTAGGTAATGTTAGAGTTATAAAAAATTCTAAAAAAAATAAGCCTATCTATAGAACTCGTGATAAATCAACTATACTTGTAACATCAAAGATAAAAGATATTTTAGATGAAAGAAATATAGATGGAATCGTAGTTTTAAAAGCTGATGATAAGAGAGTAGACTATAAAAAGATATTATTTCTTTGTGGAAAGCTTGGAAAATTCCCTAATGGATTTTCAGAGGTCTTATTAGTTTGTAAGGAAGAAAACTACGAAATAGAAAAAGCTTTAGATATAATAAGAGGTTTTAATAAAAAGCTTTGGGAATAGCTAAAAAGCATTAACTATAAAGGTTAGTGCTTTTTTTGATTAATTATTTCTAAGGTGGATAAAATTAAAATAAAAATTAATTTTAAAGGGGAGAGTATGAGGATAAAGGCTTTAGCATATCTTATTTATGATTCAATTTTAGATATTATTTTTCCAAAAGATTTTTTATGTATAACTTGCAAGGAAAACGAAGCTGAAGGAATTTGTTTAACTTGTAAAAATTTAATTTATAAATTACCTATAGAAGATGAAAGCTACGGTATTTATAAAGGGCCCTTAAAAGAATTAATATTAAATTTAAAGTTTTTAAAGGATTTTAATTCAGGTGAAGTTTTAGTAGATTTATTAGAAGAAAAGATAATAGGGGCAAAAGGATACTATATAACTTATATTCCAAGTAGTAAGAAAAGCTTAAAAAGGCGTGGATTTAATCAATGTGAGTATTTAGGGAATGCTTTAAGTAGAAGATTAGATATACCTTGTGTAAGCACTTTAATTAAAACAAAAGAAACTAAAGATCAAAAGACTTTAACTATAAGAGAGAGGAAAAATAACGTTAAAAATGTTTTCGAGGGAAAAAATATTAATCTTATAAAAGGAAATAAATTTATCCTTATAGATGACGTAATAACAACGGGTGCGACTATAGAAGAGGGAGTTAGAGTTTTAAAAAAATATGGGGCAAAAGAAATAAAAATATTGACTATTGCGAAAAGTCACGTATAATATATTAATGTAAAGTTAGGTCTGTGGTTGAAAGTCGATGCCAGTCGCAGGCAAAACGATCCACGTAAGCTAGGCAAAGATTCTAGTGAGCATGGTGCGGTATAGAAGTAAGTCCTACCAGATTTTAATTTGAGAGGGTTAGTAGTGAGAGGTTAATTCCGGGTAGCGAAAACTCCAGTAGGCGAGTGTGGGGTCAAAAACCAGTGTCAGCTAACTTTACGAAAAAGGACAGACATTAATTAAATGTCTGTATTTTTTTATGCTTTTTTATTAAATTCACTAAATTATTTTACAATAAAAAGAAAAAAATAAAAAATTGTACAAATTTAAGCTAGTACTTGAAAACGATATCTTTAAGAGTTATAATAAGAATATAAATAAATAAAGACATAATTTATCTTATATCTAAGTTATACTTAGAACTTGTCAGGAAGGGGCTGAAACTATGAAAGTTACAGTAGTAGCAAAGAATATTGAATTAACTCCAGCGATTAGGGAAATGGTAGAAAGAAAAATTTCCAAGCTAGATAAGTATTTTGAAAGTGGAGTTGAAGCTAAAGCAACGCTTAAAGTTCAAAAGAACAGACACAATATAGAGGTTTTAATCCCATTCAACGGCATCTTATTAAGAGCTGAAGAGTCAACAGACGATATGTACAAGTCTATTGATAAAGTTGAGGAAAAACTTACTAGGCAAATAAGAAAACAAAGAACTAAATTAGATAGAAGAAAACATGGCTCATTTAGATTTGCTGAAATTGCAACTGATAGTTATGATGAAGAAGAAAATGATGGAAAAGTTGTTAAAACTAAAGAATTCAACGTAAAACCTATGGTAGTTGATGAAGCAGTTTTACAAATGGAATTGATAGGACATAATTTCTTCTTATTCCAAAATGCAGACACTAATAAAATTAACGTAGTTTATAAGAGAAAAGACGGAGACTATGGTCTTTTAGAACCAAACTACAAATAAAATTTAATAATTAAATAGAGAGTTAGAGCTACTAAAATTTAGTAGCTCTTTTAATTTTTTATTATATTTTTATTATTTAAGGGGAAGTTAACATAAGAAAAGGCCTTATAAGTTGAAACTATTAGGTGATAAATGGTATAATTTATTGATGAGTTTAAATTAAACTAGTAATATAAGAATCTTTATATAGAATTATTATAGATATAGATTTGAAAGGATGAAATTATGGGACTATTTAAAGCCATATTTGGCACATACAGTGAGAGAGAAGTTAAGAGAATAAGCCCTATGGCAGATAAAGTATTAGCTTTAGATGAAGAGATGGGCAAACTTTCAGAAGAAGAACTTAAAAACAAAACAAATGAATTTAAAGAGAGATTACAAAACGGAGAAACTTTAGATGATATCTTAGTTGAAGCATTTGCTGTTGTTCGTGAAGCTTCAGGAAGAGTTCTTGGAATGAAACATTACAAAGAGCAAATAATCGGAGGTATAGTACTTCACCAAGGAAGAATAGCAGAGATGAAAACTGGTGAAGGTAAAACATTAGTTGCAACTTTACCTGCATATCTTAACGCTCTAAGTAGCAATGGAGTTCACGTAATTACAGTTAATGATTACCTAGCTGCAAGGGATAGAGAGTGGATGGGTCAAATCTATGAATATCTTGGATTAACTACAGGAGTAATAGTTCACGAATTAAATAACGACCAAAGAAGAGAAGCTTATGGTTCTGATATAACTTACGGAACAAATAACGAATTTGGATTCGACTACTTAAGAGATAACATGGTTATCTACAAAGAAGAAAGAGTTCAAAGGGGACTTAACTTTGTTATTGTCGATGAGGTTGACTCAATCCTTATAGACGAAGCTAGAACACCTCTTATAATTTCAGGTGCTGGTGAAAAATCAACAGAGTTTTATAAAGTTGCAGATTTCTTTGTAAAGAAATTAGTAAAAGAAGAAGACTTTACTATAGATGAAAAAGCTAACGCAGTTATGCTTACAGAAAAAGGTATAGAAAAAGCAGAAGGTGCATTTAAAGTAGAAAACTACGCAGATGCTGAAAATATGCAATTACAACACTATGTAACTCAAGCCCTTAAAGCTAACTACATAATGAAATTAGACAAAGATTATATGGTTAAAGACGGAGAAGTTATAATAGTTGATGAATTTACAGGAAGACTTATGGAAGGTAGAAGATATTCAGACGGTCTTCACCAAGCTATAGAAGCTAAGGAAAATGTTAAAATAGCTAGAGAGTCAAAAACTCTTGCAACAATAACATTCCAAAACTATTTCAGAATGTACAACAAACTATCAGGTATGACAGGTACAGCTTTAACAGAAGAAAATGAATTTAGAGAAATTTACGGATTAGACGTTATAGTTGTTCCAACTCACAGACCTATCCAAAGAAAAGATAACCACGATATAGTTTATAAAACAGCTATGGGTAAATACAAAGCTATAGTTGAAGAAATAATAGAAGCATACAACAAAAAACAACCAGTTTTAGTTGGTACAGCAAGTATAGAAAAGTCAGAAATTATATCTGATCTTTTAAAGAAAAGAAAAATACCTCACAAAGTACTTAACGCTAAGTTCCACGAACAAGAAGCAGAAATTATATCTAGAGCAGGTGAACTTGGAGCAGTTACTATTGCAACAAACATGGCAGGTAGAGGTACAGATATCAAACTTCAAGAAGGTGCTTTAGATGTTGGCGGTTTAAAAATAATCGGAACTGAAAGACACGAATCAAGAAGAATAGATAACCAGCTTAGAGGACGTGCAGGTAGACAAGGAGACGTTGGGGAATCAACATTCTACTTATCACTTGAAGATGACTTAATGAGAATATTTATGTCAGAAAAAACTCATGCTATGGTTGATAGATTAGGTTTAGAAGAAGACGATGCAATTGAAAGCAAGATAATTACTAAATCAGTTGAAAACGCTCAAAGAAAAGTCGAAGGTCATAACTTTGATATAAGAAAGAACCTTTTAGGATACGATGACGTTATGAATATGCAAAGAGAGATTATCTACAAGCAAAGAAGTCAAGTTCTTGAAGGTGAAGACTTAAAAGCAGAAATTATTTCAATGATAAACGATGTTATAAATGAAGCTGTAGATAGACACATAACAGGAATGGAAGAAGATTACGAAGGAAGCATTAAAGATTTAATTCTTTTCTTAGATGATATATGTGTTCCTGCAAACAGAATAACTGTTGAAGATTTAATGGATATTCCAAACGATGAAATAAAAGAAAAACTTTCAAAAATCGCTTTAGAGATTTATGAAGGAAAAGAAGCTGAGTTTGGAGAAGAAAAACTTAGAGAAATCGAAAGAGTAGTTCTTCTTAAAAACGTTGATACAAAATGGATGGATCACATAGATAATATGGACCACTTAAAACAAGGTATGGGACTTAGAGCATTTAAACAACAAGACCCAGTTCAAGCTTACCAAATGGAAGGTAGTGAAATGTTTGAAGAAATGATTGATTCTATAAGATTAGATACAATCAAGTATTTATTCCACATCCAAATGGAAAGACCTGTTGAAAGAGAGAGAGTAGTACAAGAAACTAGTGCATCTCACGCAGGAACAGATAGCGCTCCAAAGAAAAAAGAGCCAGCTAAAAAGTCAGTAACTGTTGGAAGAAATGAACCTTGTCCTTGCGGAAGTGGTAAAAAGTTTAAAAACTGTTGCGGAAGAGAAGCGTAATTTAAAAATATTTTAAAAGGTTAGGGCTTTGCATAAAAATATGCAAAAGCCCTAATTTTGTCTTAATTTAATTAAATGTGCATAAAGTATTGATAAAAATATTTTTTTGGTGAATAATTTAAATTATAAATATAAATTAGAGGTGATTTTTTATGAGAATAGAACTTGAAAAAGAACTATCTAAGCTTAAAGGCTTAAAAGAAACTATAGAAGAAATGAGGGCTTCACTTTGACAAAGATGCATTAGAAAAACAAGTACAAGAACTTGATATGAAAATGCAAGAGCCTGGATTTTGGGAAGATATAAAATATGCTGAAGAAGTGACTAAAGAAAGTAAATTTCTAAAAAGTAAGATAGAGAGATTTGTTACTTTAGAAAACAGAGCTAGCGATATTGAAGTTTTAAGTGAAATGATAGAAGAAGACGATGATGAGTCTATAAATGAAATAATAGATGAAATGAAAATATTAGAAAAAGAAGTAGAAAGCTACAGAATAGAAATACTTCTTTCAGGAGAATATGATAAAAACGACGTTATATTAACTCTTCACGCTGGCGTTGGTGGAAGTGATGCTAACGATTGGACTGATATGCTTTTAAGGATGTATACAAGATGGTGTGAAAAATCAGGGTATTCAGTTGAAATTTTAGACTTGATTCAAGGTGATGAAGCTGGAATTAAAAGTGTAACTTTAAGAATTAAAGGTGATTTTGCATACGGGTATTTAAAAGCAGAAAAAGGAATCCACAGGCTAGTTAGAATATCTCCTTTTAATGCTAACGGAAAAAGACAAACATCTTTTGCCTCAGTTGAGGTTTTGCCTGAACTTACAAAAGACCAAGATATAGAGATAAGACCTGATGATTTAAGAGTTGATACGTATAGAGCTAGCGGAGCTGGAGGTCAGCACGTAAACAAAACTGAATCAGCAGTTAGAATAACTCACCTTCCAACTGGAATAGTAGTTCAGTGTCAAAGCGAGAGAATTCAGTTCTCAAACAGAGACTCAGCTATGGCTATGCTTAAATCAAAGCTTATAGAGTTAAAAGAAAGAGCTCACAAAGAAAAAATTGAAGACCTTACTGGAGATTTAAAAGATATGGGCTGGGGAAGTCAAATAAGATCTTACGTATTTCACCCATATACTATGGTAAAAGACCACAGAACGTTAGAGGAAACTTCAAATCTTAATGCAGTAATGGATGGAGAGATAGATTCATTTATAAATGCATACTTAACATCAGAAGCAAACTAAAAAATAGCTACTTATTTAAAGTAGCTATTTTTTATTATATAAAAGTTATTTTATCTATTATTTTTAGATTTTCTTATTTTTACTTGTATGTTATAACCAACTAAAAGTAAGCAAATAAGAAAAGAGGCTATATGAAGAGTTTCATTATAAAGAAGCCTAGTTATACCTAAATAACAGTTTTCTAAAGTATATTTAAAGACAATATTATAAGCATCATTTATTGAGGGTTCATATAGGTTATCTATAGTATCAAAAGGCGTATGAATTTTACTTGTATCATCGTTAGTTAAAGTTAGTGAATCTAAACCAGATTCGAAAAACGGAACGTGATCACTAGAGTCTTCAAAAGTTATATTAGTTGAAATATCTTTAGATTCTGCAATTTTTACTAAGCTTTTTTCAAGGTTTGAAAATTTATCTTTTGCTTTTAGAGATCTCATTAAGGTAGTATTTTCAGTATCTGCACCTATCATATCAAAATTTATAATAGTTGCACCTTTAAGTTTATTTTTATATGTTTTAGATAATTCATAAGACCCTAAAAATCCAAATTCTTCTCCGTCTAAAAAGGCAAAGATTATATCACGGTTTGGAGTAGGGTAAGAGTTTAAAACTCTAAGAATTTCTAATAAAAAAGCTGTACCTGAGGCGTTATCTAATGCCCCACCGTAATTATTTCCTAGGTAATCAACTCCTAAATGGTCGAAATGTGCAGTTAAAACTAAAGGAGGTAAGTCATCTGATTTTCCCTTAATAACTCCTGAAACATTTGAAGCATATGAATTTTTAAGGCTATAAGGAAGAGTTATATCGAGCTTGCCACCCTTTTCTAAAGACTTAGATATAGTTTTAAAAGCTTCTTCACTTAAACAAACTGCAAAGCTTATTTTTGAATCTTGTATAAATGAACTTCTAAAATCTAAGTTATTTTCTAGATTAAAATAAAATAAGAAAATATCTTCGCCTTGTTTTATTACGATAGAATCTTTATTAGATTTATGCGTATCTTTATAAGATACAGTAGCTTTTGATTTTTTAAAATTCAAAAAATCCTCTTTAAAATCATCTCCATATTTAAATTTAGTCTTTTTTCCTTTAGAATCTTCAAGTTCTAAATTTGGAGTATCCCCGTTTACTGTAGGTGTTATTATATTGAAGGTATTTTTATAATTTTCCCCTAAAGGAGTTAAATTTAAAGTTTTAAATACTTCTTCAATATAATCAGAAGTCTTTTTACCACCAGGACTTCCACAAAGCCTTCCTTCAAATTCAGAAGATGAAAGATAAGATATCTCATTTAAAATATCTCTTGAATTAAAATGATGAATTGAACATTGAATTAATGTAAAAAATAAAAAAATAATTACTGAAATAGACATTATGATTTTGTAGCGTTTTTCTTTCATGCTTTAGATACCTCGTTAAAGTTTAATATATTAAATATTATTAAATTTAAGAGGTATATATGATTAAGCTTTTTTATAGATCATATCCATAAGGGAATAAATAGCACTTACAGCTATACAAATATAAACAAAAATATTAAGCTTAGAGTCCACAATTACTAGGATTCCACCAAAGATTGCAGTTATTAAAATCACATAGTTTAAAAATTTGTTAAAACCTGATTTGCAATTATTAATAACTGAAATAGCAGACATAATTATAAGTGCTGTAGTTACAAATAATAATATTTCATATAAAGGACTAGCTAGTATTACTATCTTAAAATGGTTAAGTGTTAATAAGCTAAGTAGAAACAAAACTAATAAAGAAATAAGCTTTTGTAAAACATTATGCATTTTATCATCTCCTAATTGTAAAATATTTACAATTTCATTATACAAAAAATTCAGAAAAATACAATATACATAAGGAAAATATATGTAAAATATATAATAGAAAGTTTTATATAAAATAAAATAGAGGTATAATAAATAGATAAGGCTAAAATGGAGGTTACGGTATGAGTATCAATGATAGAATAGCTAAAGAGCTAGAATTAAAATTAAATGTGGTAAATAACATAATAGAATTGCTAGATGGAGGGAATACGGTTCCTTTTATAGCTAGATACAGAAAAGAAATGACAGGCGGACTTTCAGACGAAGTCTTAAGAGATTTTGAAGAAAGATTAACTTATCTTAGAAATTTAGATGAAAGAAAAGAAGCTGTTACAAGACTTATAGAAGAACAAGGGAAATTAACAGAAGATATAGTAAAAGCTTTAAAGAAAGCAAACACTTTAACAGAAGTTGAAGATATATATAGACCTTACAAAGCAAAGAAGAGAACTAGAGCAACTATAGCAGCTGAAAAGGGATTAAAGCCTTTAGGGTGCCTTATAATAAACGGAGATTTTAAAGGCGATTTAAAAGAAGAAGCTAAAAAATACATAAATAAAGAAAAAGAAGTAAATACAGAAGAAGATGTTATTAAAGGTGCTTTAGATGTGGTTTCAGAGATGATATCTGATGAAGCTGAATATAGAAAGTGGATAAGAAGTTATGTGTTTAGAGAGGGCAAAATAGTAACAAAGGGAAGTAGCGAAGAACCTACTCCATACGAAATGTATTACGACTATAGTGAAGATGTTAGAAATATGCCTCCTCACAGAATACTAGCTGTAAATAGAGGGGAAAAAGAAAAGATTCTTTCAGTTAAAATAGTTGCAAATGAAGATATAATAATATCTTATCTAGAAAATAAAATTCTTAAAGGAAATAAATCTACTGATGAATACTTAAAAGAATCAATTAAAGATTCTTTAAAAAGACTTATATATCCTTCAATAGAGAGAGAAATAAGAAGTGAATTAACTGAAAAAGGAGAAGAAGGGGCAATTAAGATCTTTAAAGAAAACTTAAAGGCACTTTTACTTCAAGCACCTATCAAAGGAAAAGTAGTTATGGGCTACGACCCAGGTTTTAGAACAGGATGTAAGATAGCTATTTTAGATAAGAATGGTAAGTTCTTAGAAAATACAGCAGTTTTCCCAACAGTTCCAAGAAAAGATATAGAAGGAACTAAGAAAACTTTAAAAGCTCTTATAAAGAAGTATGATGTAGATGTAATTTCACTTGGAAACGGAACAGCTTCAAGAGAATCAGAAGAAGTTATAAGTGAAATGCTTAAAGAAATAAAAGAAGAGAGCGGAAAAGAAGTAGCTTATGTTATAGTTTCAGAAGCTGGAGCTTCAGTGTACTCAGCATCAAAACTAGCTACTAAAGAATACCCTGATTTAGATGTTACAGTTAGAGGAGCTATCTCTATAGGAAGAAGACTTCAAGACCCTCTAGCAGAATTAGTTAAAATAGATCCTAAAGCAATAGGAGTAGGTCAGTATCAACACGATGTTACTCAAAAGAAATTAGAAGAGTCTTTAAAAGGTGTAGTTGAAGATTCAGTTAATATGGTAGGAGTAGATTTAAATACAGCAACTCCTAGTCTTTTAACTCATATTTCAGGGATAAATGCTAGTATAGCTGAAAATATAGTCTTATATAGAGACGAAGTTAATGGATTTAAAACTAGAAAAGAACTTTTAAAAGTAAAAAGATTAGGTCAAAAAGCTTTTGAACAGTGTGCAGGTTTCTTAAGAGTAATGGAAAGTAAGAATCCTTTAGATAATACTTCAGTTCACCCTGAATCATACGATATAGCTAAAAAACTAATAGAAACTTTAGGCTACACTATGGATGATTTAAAAAATAAAAACTTAGAAGATATTCAAAATAGAGTATCAGAAATAGGCTTAGCTAAATTAGCTAAAGATTTAGAAGTTGGAGAACTTACTTTAAAAGATATAGTAAAGGAGTTACAAAAGCCTGGAAGAGACCCTAGAGATGAAATGCCAAAACCTATCTTAAAAACTGGCGTTATTGATTTAAAAGATTTAAAACCAGGTATGGTTTTAATGGGAACTGTAAGAAACGTTTCAGACTTTGGAGCCTTCGTTGATATAGGAGTTCACCAAGACGGCTTAGTTCATAAGAGTCAAATGGCAGACAGATTTGTAAAGCATCCCCTTGATATAGTTAAGGTTTCGGATGTTATAAAGGTTGCTATATTAGAAGTTGACGAAAAGAGAAAAAGAATAAGCCTTACTATGAAAGGTATAAAATAATTTAAAGGTGCTACTTTTTGTAGCACCTTTTCTTAGGGTTCGCAAAAATGTTTAAAATAATTAATATAAAATAAAAATTAAAAGGTTTACATTACAATCCTCATAATGGTAAAATTGTATTAGAAAGTAAAAGGAGGTATTGAAATGAGAAAATATAAAAAGATTATTTCAGCTTTAATTTGTGTTTTATTTACAATGACAGCATTTAGTTTTGGCGACGTAAAAGCATTTGCAAGTGCTACTTCAAAGCCAGGGACTCCTAGTATTTCGCATAATGATTGGGACGGATTAAATAACTATAAAATCACTATGAATTTATGGTGGGGACAAAACGGAACTGAGTGCAAACTATACGAAGATGGAAAAGTTATAGACTCAGTAAAACTTACAGATAATTCGCCAAATGCACAAAGTGCAGAATTTTCACTTACAAACAAAGCAAAAGGGACGTATAAATACAAAGTAGAATTAATCAATTCATTTGGAACTTCTACTAGTAATGAAATATCAGTAACTGTAACTCAAGAAGGAGAACAAGTAGTAAAGCCTTCTGTACCTACAGGACTTTCTGCAAAAGCAAATGGTACTAGTTCTATAGATTTAACTTGGAATAGTGTAACTTCAGTAGCTTCCTATGACTTAGAAGCTGACGGTAAAGTTATAACTAACGTTAAATCACCTTATAATCACTCTGGACTTCAAAGTGCATCTAAACATGATTATAGAGTTCGTGCAGTAAATGCAGCTGGTTCTAGTGAGTGGTCAAGTATAGTTTCAGGTACTACAGATAGTGAAACTATTACACCAGAAGTAAAGCCAAGTAGCTGCAAATACTTCTTGGGACAAAGTAAATAACGCAGATAGCTATGAAGTATCTGTTGATAATAAAGTATATCAAACTACAAATATTAATTATTTAGTAAGCGGACTTTTAGCAGGAAGCAAATATTCTTTTAAAGTTAGAGCTATAAATAAAATAGGAGCTAGCGAATGGACAGCTCCAGTAGAGATAACTATGCCAAATGAAGGACAACCTCCAACTCCTGGTGATAAATTAAAAAGCAAATTATTAGTAGGATATTGGCATAATTTTGATAACGGTTCAACAAAAACTCATTTAAAAGATACATCATTAAATTTTGATATTATAGATGTTGCTTTTGCTGAATCTAAATCAGATGAAGCTACTATGGTTTTTGAACCATATAACGTAACTCCAGAGGAATTTAAAAAAGAAGTAGAATATCTTCAGTCTAAAGGAAAGAAAGTTATAATTTCTATAGGAGGACAAAACGGAAGATTACATTTAGATACTAAGGAAAAAGAAGATATATTTGTAAACTCTATGCTTGAAATAATAAATAAGTATGGATTCGACGGATTAGATATAGACCTTGAAGGTGGAACAGTTTCATTAGATCCAGGTGATACTGATGTAAACAATCCAACTACTCCAAGAGTAAAACATCTTATAGATGGAGTAAAGAGAATATGCCAAACTAAAGGTACAGACTTTATTTTAACAATGGCACCTCAAGTAACTTACGTTCAAGGTGGGCTTATAGCTTATTCTGGCCCTTGGGGTGCATATCTTCCAGTTATAAATGCTTTAAGAAATGAATTAACTCTTTTACATGTACAACATTATAATCATGGTTCGCAAGAAGCTTTAGATGGAAACACATATGCTCAAGGAACAGCTGACTTCCAAGTTTCTATGGCAGAGATGATGATTACAGGATTTGATGTAGGAAGAAATCCAAACAACCACTTTAAAGGACTTCCAGCTTCAAAGGTAGCTATAGGACTTCCTTCTTGCACTAAAGCTGCAGGCGGTGGATACACAGACGAAGCAGAAGTTATAAAAGCCTTAGATTATTTAATAAAGGGTAAAGATTTTGGAGGAAAATATAAATTAAGAAATAAAGAAGGATATAAAGATTTTAGAGGAGTTATGACTTGGTCAACTAACTGGGACGAAACAGTTAACTTTAAGTTCTCTAATGCGTATAGACAATACTTTGATAGTTTAGGAAATTAAAATAGAACTAAAAGGAATTTTACACATTTATTTGTGTGAAATTCCTTTTTATTTGAATAGATTTTACAAAATAATATATGAATTAAATTAATATAAAAATTTTCCCTATTTGTTTATAGTTTGTAATAAGTTAAAAGTTATTATAGAATATAGAATGTAACAATACTTTACATAACTAGATAAGATATACAGGGAGACACAAATGAGAGACATAAAAATTAGAACAATAATTTTAATATGGATAGGAATTATGATATGTGTTGGGGAATTACCAATTTCATATGACGATGCTATGAGAAATAATGGTGTTATAGAGTCAGCATTAACCTCAATAATGCTAATTGTTTTGATGATAATTGGACGAGTTAAATTAAAATTAATCAAGGAAAAAGTAATAGAATTTAAAGAAAAGGTTAGCTTAAAGGAAATAATCTTCTTACTAGTATTAGGAATGATATTTAGTGAAGGAAGCGGATTAATAAGTGAAGGAATTACATATTTAATAAATCCAGAGTATGCAATTAAAATATTAGAGTCTAGTAGTGAAAATATCAATGGAATAATTCAGTTAGTGATGTATTTAATAGGAGTATCTTTTATAGTACCTATTGTTGAAGAAGTAATTTTTAGAAGGATATTCTTCATAAGGTTATCTAAAAGATTTGGAATAATAAGTGGTATGATAATTTCATCTGTTGTATTTGGAATGATTCATTATAAATTTAGTATTATAGGTGCAATTGTATTTGGAATTACTTGTTGCATATTATACAAAAAATATGGCAATTTAATTGCAAATATCAGCTTACATATTTTAAATAATGGAGTATGTGGCTTGATGACAATAGTATATTATTTTAATGGAACGACTAATGATATTTATACTACAATAGATGTAAAATCAGATCTTATTATAGGTATACCTTTAACTATTATTTCTTTAGTTATATTTATTATTTACTTTAGAAAAAATAAAAGGTTTTGGTATAAATAAACTTATCTTTAAATTAATGGATACATATTGATGGATAGAAGAGGAAATATGATTAGATAAGATTAACCATAGATAAAGTATTAAGAAAATGGGGTGTTTAATAATGAATAAATTATATATAGATTTCATAAATGAGATTACAAAGGAAGAATTATATGAAGGATTGTTAGGATACGGATTATTTTCTGATAAACTTCCTCCGTTTTTATCATCAAAAGGATTTTATGAGTACTGTAAAACCTTAAAGCATTCATTTCAAGATAAAGAGAAACAGTATATATACTATGAAAGTATGAGAAATATTAACTTTCCTAGACCGTTAGGGATTCCAAATCCAATGGCATATCAAAATTTGTGTAAATGTTTATATGATAATTGGGATAACATAAAAAAGTACTTTGAAGATAAGACAAAAGGAGAATTATATAAGGTAAGTAGAATACATATTAGGAAAAGATATAATTATAAGAGTTTGTTTGAAATGAACTACAATAGTTGGAAGATTGATGGAAATCCAGAGTTGGATTTATTAATTGGAAAACGATATATAGTTAAAGCTGATATATCCAATTGCTTTCCTAGTATATACACACACTCTTTACCATGGGCATTAATAGGAAAATCTAAGGCAAAGGCTAATAGAAGTAACAAAGAATGGTTCAACAAAATAGACCATTATTCACAGAATATGAAGAATGGTGAAACGCATGGATTAATTATAGGTCCTCATACTTCAAATTTACTTTCAGAGATAATTTTATGTTCAATTGATAACAAGTTAAACAAATGGGAATATATTAGAAATATTGATGATTTCACTTGTTATGTTGATACGTTTGATAAAGCACAAAAATTTCTAATTGAATTAGGTGAAGAACTGAGAAAATATGATCTAGTACTTAATCATAAGAAAACAGAAATAATAGAGTTACCTATAGGAGCAATGGAAAAATGGATAAATAAATTAAATACAGTATCATTGTTATTAAGAAATGATAAGTTAGATTATAAAGGGGCAAGAGCATATCTAGATTTAACTATTGATTTGATGAAAAGCAATAAAATGAATTCAGCAATTTTAAACTATTCGATTAAAGTATTAGGAAGTTTAAATCTAACACCTAATGCAAAAGAATACTGTATAAAAACTATATTTCATTGGGCACTAATTTATCCGTATCTAATACCTATTTTGGATGAAAATGTATTTAAAGTGTTTTCAGCAAATATCTCTCAAATTGAGAGTATTACGCAAAAAATTTTAAAGGATGGTATAGAACATAGAAATTATGAGTCCGTTAGTTATGCTGTATATTTTTCAATAAAGTATAACTTTCCACTTGAAAATATAAGTGGAAATAGTGTAATTGAAAGCAACCATTGTATTTTTAAATTGCTTTCATATATATATTTTGAAAATAATAATGATAACAAATCAATAAATGAATTAAAGAAACATGCTAGAGAATTGAATGGAAATGATGATGATTTTAATAGGAATTGGTTATTTGTATATGAAGTTTTACCTGCAAGTTCACTAAAGGGGGAGTGGAAATCAATGAAGAAAAATAAAATTTCATTTATAAATATTTAAATTATATAAAATTAAAGATGATTATTAATAATTAGAAGCTAACACATGGTGAAAAAGAATATTTTCATGACAGATCTTCTTTTGATAATTAAGGAGGTAGTATTTTAGTTAAATGAGTTAGTAGTGAAGATTTAAATAAAACATATTTATAAAAAGAGGAATCTGAGGCTAAGGAACGTATAAATTTTCACTATTGTTACTTTTATTGATTGTAATTATAACTCTGATATTGAAAGCTAAAAAAATATTAAGTGAAAATAATCTTTTTTTACTTAGAATTACGTTAGTATTTATTTTATATCACTATTTTTATGAAAAGGCTAAGTGAAGGAACTTAGTCTTTTTATGTTATAATAATTTAAGTTAAAAATGGAGGTGAGTCTTTGAATCTAGAAGAAATCAAAAGAAATATACTTATAACTAGCTCTTCTTTTTCGAAAAATTTAGGAGAGAAATTATGTAAAGAAGGATACGTTAAAGATTTAAAAAGTAAAAGTATAGATGACGTGTATCATATCTATAGCAAAGTTTTAAATGATAATAAGAGTAAAATGTATAGTACTCATATAAAGATAAATAAGAAAAGTGACAGAATAATTGAAGCTAAATGCACTTGTGATAGATATAAAGAAAGTAGTAGAGAAATAAAAAATTATGTTTGTAAGCATATAGTAGGAACTACTCTTTGCTTTTATAATGCTGCAAAAAAGAGCTTAAGTAAAAAGAAGATTACAAATAAAGAAGAAAAAATAAAGAGTTATTTAAATTTAAATTTAGGGATAAAGTTTATAAAAACTGATAATATTCCAAGCCTTCAAGTAGAAGTAAGAATAGGAAGTAAAAGCACTCACCTAGTACTAGATTTAAAAGATTTTATAGAAAATGTAATCTTACAGAAGGAATATAGAGTAAATGATTTATTTACTTTTAATCCTAATATACATAAAATAAAAGATTTAGATTTAGAGTTTTTTAAATATTTAAAAGATAACAAAAAAGATATAAGAGGAAAAAATCTAAAGGTTTATGATAAAAATATTAGAGAGTTTTTCAAAACTTTAAATAAAGATAATAAGGTTACTTTAAACTATAACTTTTTAAATTACGAAGTTAACATAAAAGAGGAAAATGTACCGGTAGTTTTAACTTTATCTTTAAAGGGAGATGAATTTGTAGTAACTCATCATAAAAAATTTCCAAACCCTTTAAATATAAAAGGTGACGTTATGCTTTTTGATAGAAATATTTATATTAATAGAAAATCACAAGTTAATTCATATATTCCTCTTTATAAGGAACTTATAAAAAATAGAGAATTAAGATATAAAAAATCAAAAGAAAATTTAAACGAAATACTGAATAAACTAAAAAGTGTAACTAAAGATATCACTTTAGACCATAACGTAAGAGAATATAAACGTGAAATGATAAATGCAAAATTTTTCTTTTATAAAGAAGAAGAGAAAGTTTTTTGTAATATAAAAATAGATTACTTTGGATATATTGTAGACCTAATAAAAGATAAAAATGACACTAGCTTTTTAAGAGATAAAACATCAGAAAAGATTATAGAGATGGACCTTTTAAAATATAAGTTTAAGAGATCTCATAAAGATTATATTTTTATTGGAGAAGAAGAGGATTTTTATAATCTTATAACTAGAGGGTTTAATGAACTTAGTGCTATAGGAAAAGTTTCTTTTAGTAAAGGAATTAAAGACTTTAAAGCTATAACTAGTAAGGATATAAATTCATCTCTTATTGAAAACAAAAATTTTTATAATTTAAAATATAATATTTCAGATTTAAGCATAGAAGAAATAAGGGAAGCTATGCAAAATATAAAAGCTAATAAAAAGTTTTATAAGGTTAGAAATACTTATTTAACTTTAGAAGACCCTAAAGTAGTTAGTTTTCTAAATCTATTATTAGATGTAGGTTTAAAAGAAGACATAAAAATAGATAAAAATAAAATGTTTTATGTAAATGAAAAATTAAAAGATAGAAATTTAAGTTTTATAAAAGGAAGTGAAGTTTTTAGAGATATAACAAATAAACTTTTAAATAAAGATTTTAAAAGAAAACTAGTTCCAAAGGCTTTAAACGCAGAACTTAGAGCTTATCAAAAAGAAGGGTTTAAGTGGTTAAATGAAATAACTGAACTTGGGTTTTCAGGGATTTTAGCTGACGATATGGGACTTGGTAAAACTATTCAAGTTATAGCGTTTCTTCTTTCAAGAAAGAAGAGTAAAAGTCTAGTTGTGACTCCAACTTCACTTATTTATAATTGGCTTTTAGAATTTTCAAAATTTGCACCTACCTTAAAAATAGGTTTAGTTCATGGAGATAAAAATAAAAGAAAAAAAGTTATAAATGATTATAAAAAATATGATGTTATTTTAAGTACTTATGGGACTTTAAAAAATGATGAAGAGCTTTATAAAGATATAGATTTTGATTATTTTATAATAGATGAAGCTCAAAGCATTAAAAATTATAAAGCTAAAATAAGTGAAAGTGTAAAGTCTATAAGGAGTAAGTGCAATATTGCATTAACAGGAACTCCTATAGAAAATAATCTTTTAGAAATTTGGTCGATTTTTGACTTTGTAATGCCAGGGTATCTTTTAACTAAAGAAAGATTTAAGGAAAGATATATAGATTCAGAAAATAATGATGAGTTAAAAAGACTTATAACACCATTTATTTTAAGAAGGGTTAAAGGTGAAGTTTTAGCTGAACTTCCAAACAAAATTGAAAAGAAATATTTAGTAGAGCTTTCTGATATTCAAAGTAATGTCTATAAGTCTTACTTAAAAGAAGTAAAAGAGATCATAGAAGGAACTAAAAATAAAATTAACCTTTTCTCTTTCTTAACTAAACTAAGGCAGCTTTGCTTAAACCCAAGTTTAGTAATTCCAGATTATAAAGGTAAGAGTGCGAAAACAGAAGTAGCTTTAGATATCTTAAGGGAAAGTAAAAAGCAATCAGAAAAGATTATATTATTCTCTCAATTTACATCAGTTCTTCAAAATATAGAAGAAAAGCTAAAAGAAGAAAATATAACTTATCTTTATATAGACGGAAGTACTCCTTCAAAAGATAGGATGAAGAGGGTTGAAGAATTTAATAATAATAAAGATATAACAGTATTTTTAATATCTTTAAAGGCAGGGGGAGTAGGTTTAAACTTAACTTCTGCAAACACTGTAATTCACTTTGATCCTTGGTGGAACCCAGCTACAGAGGATCAAGCTACAGATAGAGCTCATAGGATAGGGCAAAAAAATGTAGTTAGAGTAATAAAACTTATAGCTAAAGATACAATAGAAGAAAAAATAGTTTTAATGCAAGAAGATAAGAGAGAGCTTATAGATAACCTTATGGATGGAAAAGAGATGGACGGTAAAAGTTTAAAGAGGCTATCAGAAGATGAAATAATGGAATTGTTTTACTAATATTAAAAAAACGGTAACAGTAAGTGCATAGAAGTTCATAATTTATGGGTTTACAATTAAAGTAGAAACCTATAAAGGAGGAATTGATATGGAAATGGAAAACACAAACGGATATAGCAAAAAGACTCAGACAGCCTTAATGGTAATGTTTTTACTTGGTATATTCATAGGTGCTATGGATGATGGTATAGTATCACCAGCTAGAACGATTATAGCGGACTCATTAAACGTAGGTGCAGATACATCAATCTGGATGATTACTATATACACATTAGTATATGCAGTAGTAATGCCTATTTCAGGTAAATTAGCTGATAGATACGGAAAAAAGAAATTATTTATTATTTCAATAACTATATTTGGAATAGGTTCATTACTAAGTGGTGTATCAGATTTATTTAATAGCTATGCCTTTTTATTAACAGCAAGGGTTATACAAGCAATCGGTGGCGGAGGTATAATGCCAATAGCTACAGCGTTTATAGGAGAGAGCTTTCCTAAAGAAAAAAGAGGTAGTGCCCTTGGGATTGTAGGTGCAACTTATGGTATAGCAACAACTTTAGGACCAACTATAGGTTCTGGAATTTTAAATTTCTTTGGAAATAAATCTTGGGGTTTATTATTCTTAATAAACGTTCCAATTTGTATAATAGTTGTGTTAATTTCACTTAAAGTAAAAATTAAAGAAACTCAATATACTGAAAAGAAATTAGACTTTAAAGGTAGTGTTGTACTATCACTTATGATACTAGGACTTATGTATGGAGTTACAAACTTAAACTTTGCAAATTTCAAAGATTCTATAACTTCAACAAAAGTATATCCTTATTTATTGCTATTCTTAATTTTAATACCTGTATTTATCTATGTAGAAAAGAGAGCAGAAGATTCAGTTTTAAACTTAGATTTCTTTAAAAATAGAAATATAGTTATAACATTAATAATGGCACTAGTAGTAGGTTGTGGAATGATGAGCGTTGTATTTATTCCTCAATTTGGTGAAAATGTTCTTAGAATTTCACAAGGTTCTGGAGGATATTTAATTACTATAATGGCAGTTTGTTCAGGTGTTGCAGCACCAATTGGAGGAAAGATTATAGATAAATATTCAGCAAAGCTTGTACTTTTAATTGGATTTTTGTGCACAATGGTAGGGACTTTACTTCTAGCATTTATAGTATGTAAAGACAACAATAAAGTTTTATTATTTGTTTGTTTAGCTATTATGGGAGCTGGTATGGGTCTTACAATGGGAACTCCATTAAATTACTTAATGCAAGTTAACGTTAAAAAGTCTGAAGCAAGTTCAGCACAAGCTACAGTATCATTAGTAAAAAGTATAGGTATTGCAGTATCTCCAAATATATTAGTAAACTTTGTTTCAGAAGCTGGAGATAAAATGCCAAACGCATTAATGAAAGTTATGCCACACATTCAAGGAATGTCAGGAAATGCTTCTATGTCTTCAGGAGAAGTTCCAAAAAGCATTTTAGATTCATTCCAAAATGCTGACGTAACAAGCATTAGTAATGTTATGAAAGATTTTGCAACCTTTATGTTTGATAAAGCAAAACCAGCAATAGAACATAGTTTAGTAAACCATGTTCCACCAAATACTACAGTAGATGCTATGTTTAATAGTATGAAAGCAGATTATCTTCACCAAGTAGATGGTGCAAGAGTTGCTATAGAAAACACATTCCAATCTACTTTAAATAGTGGTTTTGCAGGATTGTTTATCGCATCAGCAATAATAGCAGGACTAGGGTTTGTAGTAGCACTTTTCTTAAAAAAACAAAACTAATTTAAATATCTAAAGGGATGTTGCATAAAGTTAAATGCAACATCCTTTTTTGCTTTTCATGCTATAAAAATGCTTCTAGTGAATAATATATTGCAATAGGTAAAAAAAACCATATAATATTATTAAGATATAAAAAATAAGTGAGGTGTTATAGGAAGATGGAAAAAACATTTGTAATAGGAAACAAGCCAAGAAAAAGAGGTTTTGTAGTAGGGATAATTATATCGATTATACTCGGATATATTTTAAGCAGAGTATTTAGTTATATTGTAGAAGATAGAAATATGAAGTTTCTAATTACAGTAGGAGTAATTTTAATATGTTTATTTTCAATAATACCAGCTTATATAGGGAGTAGTATTAGGTGGGAAATAAGAGAGGGTCATTTTAAATACTATGAGATAAGAAGTTATATAGATCAGTTAAAATATTTTTTTTATGGGTTTTGTTTAGAAGATAAAAGCAAAGTTTTAGATATAAAACTTGAAGATATAGAAAGCATAAAATTATATTGGAATGATTATTTAGATGTTTTATCTTCTGTAGGGCATGAAATATTCTTTGGAATTAAGCTTAAATCAGGCGATCTTTTAAGTGTAGAAGCGTTACTTACTTCAAATAATTTTAAATTTATAAGAGCCGTTAATTATTTAAAAGAAGAATACAATATAGAAATAATAGATAAATATAACCTATTAGAAGTTTTAGGTGATACAAGTTTGAATTTAGTAGACTATATTAATGATATAGAAAAGAGAAAAAGAGCATATGATTAAAAAAATACCCCTATCTAAAAAGTTAGATAGGGGTTAAATTTATGCTTTATAAATAGAAACGCCTTCTTTGAAGGTTTCTAATACTTTAATATCTTTTATATCATCAAATTGAACTTTAATAGGATTCTTATCTAGAATCACTAAATCAGCAAGCTTTCCTTCAGCTAAAGAACCTTTAGTATTTTCTTCTGAATATTGGAAGGCTGCGTTTAGTGTTATAGCCTTTAATGCTTGAAGTGGAAGTATCTTTTCAGAATCATCTATAACTACTCCAGACTTTGTAACTCTATTTACTGCGCACCAAATAGTTTTAAGCATATCTGGAAGAATTACAGGTGTATCTTGGTGGAAAGTAAAAGGAACATCTTTTCTTAAAGTAGTCCTAGCAGGACTTATCCTAAACGCTCTCTTAACACCAAAGTTCTCAATATGAGTATCACCCCAAAAGTAAGTGTGAGCAATAAAATAAGATGGTATAATATTTAATTTTTTCATCTTATCTATTTGGTCGTATCTTACTAGCTGGGCATGTACCATAACAGGCCTGTAGGTTTCTTTATTTTTTGAATTATCTATAACTTCTTCAAAGCAATTAAGAAGTTGATCGCAAGCTGCATCACCGTTACAATGAGTTAAAAGCTGAGCCTTTTTATCTAAAGAATACTTTATTAAAGATTTAACTGTTTCATCATCGTAAATAGGATAGCCTACGTAATCATCAGTAGAATTAAGGTATGGCTTAGTCATCCAAGCTGTCTTTCCTTGGGGAGACCCGTCTAAAAATAATTTAAAGCCACCTATTTTTAAACCATTTATATACTTATGAAAATAAAAAATATTATCATCAAATGTTTCTTTATTATCTTTTATATCTATATAATAAGTCACATCTAAAGAAAAATCCTTAGAGTTTGAGATTTCTTTAAATAAATCGAATTCTTTTGAAGTAGTAAAGCCGTCTTGAACTGTAGTGATACCATAACTTGCATAAATCTTCATAGCTTTAATTAAAAGATTCTTTTTAGTTTCTAAAGAAGCTTCTGGTATTTTAGAAGCACATGACATAAATGCTTTTTCTTCAAGATATCCGTTTGGAATACTTGTGTCTTTAATTCTTCCTATAATGCCTCCTTTAGGGTCAGCACTATTTTCAGTTATTTCTAGCATTTTTAAGGCAGCACTATTACAAGACCCCATATGTCCTGATTTGTGAGCTATTATAATTGGATTAGATAAAGAAACTTTATCTAAAATTTCTTTAGTTGGATGAAGTGAATCTTTAAATAGATTGTTATCGTACCCAAACCCAACAATCCATTCATCATTAGATAAATTATGTTTACTTTTAAATTCTTTTAATGAGTTTATAAGATCATAGAAGTTATCTATATTATTTAAATCTGCAAATCTTAAAGTGTTTGCAAAAGATGAAATATGACTGTGAGAATCTATAAATGAAGGCATTAAAGTATGTCCTTTTAAATCTATTAATCCAGTTTTTTCATCTTTTAACTTTAAAATATCTTCTTCAAGACCTACTTTTTTAATAATTCCATTTTGAATTAATATAGCTGTAGAAAACAAGTTGTCCTCATCCATAGTTAAGATATCACCATTAAAAAATATTTTTTTCATAAAACCCCTCCTTGTGTAAAAATACCCTTCTAGGATATTTTAACACTAATTGCTAAAATTATGAAATTAAATGTTATTTTATTAACAGTTGACAAAAAAATAACAAAGTTTTATAATGAAGAAGTAAATTAAATATTTAAATCTTCAGGGCGGGGCGTAATTCCCCACCGGCGGTAAAGCCCGCGAGCAAATTTTGCATGATTTGGTGTAATTCCAAAGCCGACAGTATAGTCTGGATGAAAGAAGGTAAGATATTAGAATTGCTTAAGTTTTAGTAAATTCTGCCCTGATATACTTTTTTATATCAGGGCTTTTTTAATTTCTTAGATAACTTTAAATTATCTTAGGTAATTTTTTGCTAATCTTAAAGTTCCAATGACTTACCTAAATGGAAGATTCTGTTTGGGAGGGAATATCAAAATGAAAAACAAAAATTTAAACAAAACTATCAAAATCTCATTACTTGCAGCAATAGCATTTATTTTAATGTTCTTTGAACTGCCACTTACACCATTTCCTTGGTTAAAGCTTGACTTAAGTGACGTACCAGCTCTTATGGGTGCATTTGCTTTTGGACCTTTAACTGGAATACTTATAGAGTTTTTAAAGGTTATGATGAATTTACTTTTAAGTGGTACAAGCACAGGTGGAATAGGAGAACTTGCAAACTTCTTAATAGGAGCTTCATTTATAGCACCAGCTGCATTTATTTACTTTAGAAATAAATCAAAGAAAACTGCGATTATAGGAATGATAGTTGGTGGGATATCAATTAATATCGTTGGAATTTTAGCTAATGCTTATCTTTTATTACCTGCATATGGAATGCATTTGTCAGGTTCAGAATTAATTAATTATATTATGGTTGGACTAGTTCCAATTAATACAATTAAGGCTGTAGTAGTTTCAGTTATGACTTATATTCTTTATAAGAGGGTATCGGTATCTATCTTTAAAGTTGAGCCTAACTTTGGAAGCTACAAAAAGAAAAATAAAGATGCAATAAATGTGAATTAACACCCTCACATTTATATAAATTACCTATTCAATACACAAATTAAAATAAAGGCTATCTCAAAAGTTTTTTTGAGATAGCCTTTTAAAATATTTTATGTACAAAAAGTTTACAAAATAAAAATCAAGTCTTTAAATAATAAAAGTTAAGGTTTACAATGAATTTAAAGTATATGATACATAGGAGGAAAAGATGGATAGAGTATTAGAAATCATAAAGGACGAATCTTTAACTTATGCTCAAAGAGTTAAAAACTTAGCTTGTTATGCTGAAAACACAATTGAGGTTTTAAATGTTGATGACGAAACAAAAAAACTTATGGAAGATGGTTGCATATGTAATTTATTTGAGGGGAATGCGCCATATAGACCTAGATATATAATTCCAGACTATAGAATTTTAATGGAAAAAGGATGCGAGTTTTTAAATTTAGATAAACCAGAAGATATATGGGACGCTACAAACAATCTATTGATTTTTTATAAGCACGTTCCATCAATTACTTCTTTCCCTGTTTATCTTGGAAATATAGACGAGCTTTTAGAGCCATTTGTTAAAGATGAAGTAGAAGCTAAAAAAGCTATAAAATTATTTTTAAAACATATAGATAGAACTTTAACTGACTCGTTCGTTCATGCAAATATCGGACCTAAAGAAACAGTTTCAGGAAGACTTATATTAGAAGCTATGGATGAACTTCAGTGTGCAGTTCCAAATTTAACAATGAAATATGATATTGATAATACAAGCAGAGATTTTATAAATTTATGTGCAAAAGTTGCACTAAGTACAGCTAAGCCAAGCTTTGCTAATCATAAAATGGATGTAGAGAGCTTCAAAACTAAAGATTATGCAATAGCTAGCTGCTATAACGGATTCCATATAGGTGGAGGAGGTTATACATTAGTTAGAATAAAGTTAAATGAATTAGCTAAAAAAGCTAATTCTATAGAAGACTTTTTAGATAATGTATTACCTTATGTAAGTGAAAAAATGTTAGCTTATATTGATGAGAGAATTAGATTTTTAGTAGATGAGACACCATTTTTTAAGACTAACTTTTTAGTAAGAGAAGGGTTTATAAAAAAGGAATTATTTACTGGAATGTTTGGAGTTGTAGGGTTAGCTGAAGCAGTAAACACTCTATTAGATGCAAAAGATAAAAAAGATAGATTTGGTTATTCAAAAAAAGCAGACGAATTAGGTCTTAAAATAATTGAAAAACTAAATTTAATTGTAAATAGTCACAAAGGATATGGAGTAGATTGCTTTGATGGGCATCACGTACTTCATGCACAAGTTGGAATAGATTTAGATAATCATGTATCTCCAGGCTGCAGAATACCTGTAGGGGAGGAGCCAGAGATATTTAAGCATATAATGCAATCGGCTCCTTTTCATAAATACTTCTTTAATGGTATAGGTGATATATTTATATTTGAAGATACTTATAACGATCACCCAGAAGCTTTAGTAGATATTATAAACGGTGCGTTTAATAGCGGAATTAGATATTTTTCTCTTTATGGCAAGGGTGCAGACGTTATAAGAGTAACTGGATACTTAGCTAAAAAATCATAAGTAGAAAAACTAAAAAGCGGAAAAGCTGTTTTAAATAATACAGATATATTTGCTTTAGGTGCAAAAGAAAACTGCATGGCTTTTGATAGAAAAATAAGAAAGTAAGTGATTAGATAATGGCAGTAGTAAATAAAATTATTCCTTTTTCTTGTGTTGATGGGCCTGGAAACAGGATGGTTATATTTTTTCAAGGTTGTAACTTTTCTTGTACTTATTGTCATAACCCAGAGACTATAAATAAGTGTAATAACTGTGGAGAATGCGTTAAAGGTTGTCCTAGTGGTGCTTTAAAAATAGTCTCAGGGAAAGTAAGCTATGATAAAGAAGAGTGCATAGACTGTGATAGGTGTATAAAGGTTTGTAAAAATCTTTCCTCGCCAAAGACTAAAGATTATAGCGTTATAGAATTATTAGAAGAAATTAAAAAATGCAGACCATTTATTAGTGGAATAACAGTTAGCGGTGGAGAATGCACCTTAAACAAAGAGTTTTTAGTAGAGCTATTTAAAAAGGTTAAAGATTTAGGACTTACACTTTTTGTAGATACAAATGGGAATATAGATTTAGAGAAAAACAAAGACTTAGTAGATATAACAGATAAGTTTATGTTAGATATAAAATCTATAGATGAAGAAGAAAATATAACTCTTACAGGTGCTTCAAATAAATTACCTATAAAAAATTTAAAATATCTATTAGATTTAAATAAGATATTTGAAGTTAGGACAGTAGTTTGCAATAATTTAGATAGTTTTAAAACTATAGATGAAACATCAAAGATAATAAAAGATAGATGCAGATATAAAATTATAAAATATAGGGAGTTTGGAGTTAGAGAAGAGGGAATAAAACTTCACGGAGAAGAAAGTCCAAGCCTTGAATTTATGGAAAAATTAAAAGATAAAGCTATAAGTAATGGTTGTTTAGATACTATAATTACTTAAAATAAAAGATGATGCATAAAAAATATGCATCATCTTTTTTAATCTCTTTTCCACATTATAATTGCGTTTTCTTTGTCAGGATAGAAGTTTTTTCTTATCCCTTCGTTTTTAAAACCGCATTTTTCATAAAGCTTTTGTGCAGCTAAATTAGATTCTCTAACTTCTAAAGTTACTTCTTTTGAGCCTTTAGAAGAAAGGGTTTTTAAAAGTTCATTTATGATTTTAAAACCGATTCCTTGTCCTCTAAAATCTTTAGAAACTGAAACGTTAGTTATCTGACCTTCAGAGGCTATTAGCCAAGCTCCAGCAAAACCTATAACCTTATTATCTAAAATTCCAACTATATAAGTTGCAAGAGAATTTGATAACTCATTTTTTATAGAATCTAAAGACCAGCTTTCCTTAAGGCTTGAATCGCTTATAGCTTTAACTTCTAAAATATGAGACTCATCCATTTCTTTAAGAATCAATTTCATTTCCTTTAAGCTCCAGTCTTTTATTAAGTTCTCTAACAGCTTGAGGCTGCTTTAAATAAAGTGGTGAAGAATTTTCATCATCTTTAATTCCTTCTTTTAAACGGTAAAGACCGATTTCACCTATTGAAGATGCACGGATAAGGTTTAAATAATTATTTGCAAAATTAGAAGAAGGATATTCTTCTTTTATATAATCTCTATGTTTTAAAACTCCATCACCTACAAAAATAATTTTTTCATCTTTTTCTTTAACTATCTCCATAAGTTTGTCTATATCTATTGAAGTTGGCTCTAGTATAGTTTGAAGTTTTCCGTCTATTACTTTATACATAGCTGCATAAACATTTTCTCTTAAAGCTTCCATAACAGAACAAATTATTCCGTCAAATGGAGCAGCAGAGAAGGCAAGCCCCTCTAAAGATGAAATGCTTATATAAGGTTTATTTCCTCCAAAGCTAAGTCCTTTTATAGTAGCCATACCGATTCTAAGACCTGTAAAAGATCCAGGACCTTTAGATACTACAAATCCATCTATATTTTCTATTGTAAGATTTGAATCTTTTAAAAGATTCTCTATCATAGGCATTAATAAGACAGAATGTTCTCTTTTGTTGTTTAGGGTGCATTCAGCTATTATGCCGCTTTCATCTAAAATTGCACAAGTTGCGCATTTAGATGATGAGTCTACGCTTAAAACTCTCATAATTATAGCTCCTTTATATAATTGTATTTCTCGCCGTAAGGAGTGATTGTTATTTTTCTATAATCTTCTCCTTTTTCTAAATCCTTTTGTATATATATATGAAGATATTCAGAAGGTAAGATTTCTTCTATGTAGTTAGCCCATTCTATAACAGACACACCGTTTGAGAAAATGTAGTCGTCAAAGCCTATAGCATATATCTCATCTGGATCGCTAACTCTATAAACATCAAAATGATATAGTTTTAATCTTCCAGTGTCATATTCATTAACTATTGTAAAGGTAGGACTAGTTATCGGTTCATCTATTCCAAGACCTTTTGCGATTCCTTTAGTTATATGAGTTTTACCAGTTCCTAACTCTCCAGTTAAACAAACTATATCAGAAGGTTTTAAAATTTTCCCTAAAGTTTCACCTAGGGCAGTAGTTTCTTCTATATTACGTACTTCAAACTCCATCAAAAAGCTCCTTTCTAAGCACCATTCTATCTTTATATTCTATCCAAAAAATATTAAAAAGAAAAGTCATTGAAAAAAAAGATCAAAAAGAGTAAAATAGAAAATAACAAAATATTTACAGATGGTATTGATATGTTTAATCTAATTTAGATTATAGGGAGAAATCTTATGGACAGTAAAATTAAGAAATTGACCTTTGTTATGCTTATTATAACATTTGCATTATTTTTAGGAATGGGTTCAAAATCACTTATGGCAGACACGCCTACAAACGGTGAAAGCGAAACTCGCTTAAAATTCCTTAATATAATGACAGTTAATAAGATGCAAAGCAATATGATAAAGGAATTAACAGGTGACATTCATAACGTAAGTTATATGTTTGATACTGAAAAAGATATAAAAAAATATAAAGTAACTAAAGAAGCTGTAGATAATATTTCTAATATGGATTTATTTTTATATTCAGGAAATAACTTCGAGCCTTGGATTAACGATTTAACAAATAACCTAAATAAAAATAATGTATCTATTACAGACCTTTCAAGAGGAGTTAGAGAAGAAACTCTAAAAGAAAAAGATAAGTCTGAAGTAAATCCATATTACTGGACTAGTATAAACAACTACAAAGTAATGCTTTATAATGCAAAAACCCTTCTTCAAGAAAATGATCCTGCAAGAAGAAGTTTTTATGAAGATAATTACAACAAAATGCTTCAAAAAGTAGATAAAGCAAATGCAGAATTTCAAAAGATTAAAGGGTTAGATAAGTTTACTTTTGTAACTAGAAACGACAAGTTTAATTATTTCCTAAATAGTATAGGAATAAATTATACACGTTTAAAAGATAACGAAAGTATAGAAGACTTTGCAAAATCTAAAAAGATAGATAAAGATAAAATAGTTTTAATAAAAGACAGTAACGAAAAGAAAAATAAAAATGATGATTGTAAAGTTATAGATTTAGATTCTTATAACAGTAATATAACGTATTCTGATTTAATTTTAGATAACTTAAAACAATTTTCAAAGCTTGTTTCAAAAAAATAATGAAAAAGTATTGCATTTTTTCTAGAGCTATATTATAATAACTAATGTCTTAGGGGTATGGCTCAATTGGTAGAGTAGTGGTCTCCAAAACCATTGGTTGTGGGTTCAAGTCCTACTGCCCCTGCCAAAGAATCACTTAGCAAAAGCTAAGTGATTTTTTTATGCTTAAATTTGTATTATTTTAAATAATATGTAACTTTTGTTAATAAATATAACAATTATTCCTATTTTAATAGTATCATTAATAGTGATAGGGGGAATTATTAATGAAAGGATTAATTGCTTTTTTGGCTTTTACTGTACAATTGCTTTATTGGATAATAGGGGACGGTCCAGGCAGTTATACTTTAAAAGACGTAATTTTAATTACTATACCATTTTTCATAATAGTACTTATGATTATATTAAATGAAAAACACCCTGGAATAACGCTATTTATAGCAGAGAGAATCTTAAAATCAGAATTTAAAGATATAAAACCGATTTTAAGAGTTATAAATAGAGGTATGATAATAATATCATCTATATTACCTTTAATGTGCGCTTATGATATAGTGCATGGATTAAGTGAGGGGGATATAGTTATAGATCTGCTTTTTCATGGAGTTATTATAGTAACTGCTATAGTAGGATTTTCTATGCCAGTTTACTATATGATTAAAGACTTAGTTTATAAGGTAATTAATAAAAAATTTATTTATAAAAGATGATTTAATAGTCGTTTATAAAGAAAATAGGCTACAAAACTTTAAAGTTTTGTAGCCTATTTTTAATACTTATATAAAGGTTTATCGCTAAGGGTTATTGTGTCAGAGTATTTACCTTCAGTTTCAAATATTATTATTTTATTTTCTCCATAATTTAAAAGTGGAGCCGGTATATAAAGGTATAAAGTAGGTCCTACATCTGAGAATTTACCTAAGTTAAATCCATTTATAAAAGCGCAGCCTCTCTTAAATTCTGGTAAGTGTAAAAATGTATCACATTTATCGTAAACATTAAAAGTATATTCATAAAAAGCAGGAGTTTTTGAAATAAACTCACCATCAAAATTGACATTTTCTATATTAGATAAATCTAAAGGGTAATGATAAAATCCAGTTTGAAAGTGTAAATCAAGCATAACGCCACCCTTTATGCCTTTTCTTTGCTTAGGGCTTATAAGGCTTGCACCGTAATTGATTCTACCTGTATTTTCAACTAATACATCTAATACGTTATCTTCTTCTAAAGGTAGATTTAAGCTGAAATTTTCTCCGATTTCTTCTCCAAATTGAGTAATTATATGTTTATTATTTACAAACACTTGAGCTCTATCGTCACAATCTACTAATTTTGCCTTTTCTAAAAATCTAGACTTACCAACGTTAGTCCTATAAAGGGTATAGCCGTAGCCTTGATTTAATTTTTCCATATTTAAAGTATAGTCGTTATATAACGGTTTAGATAATGAATCTAAAGTATTAAATAGTGACACTTTATTTTTTAGTTTAATTTCTCCGTAATGTTTAAATTTAATATCAGTAGTCAATTCAACATCAGGTATAGCTTTATATTTTGAAATTACATTTTTAAAATCATGATATTTTTCGTTATAAGTTCCCCATTCAGTTAAAGGAGCATCGTAATCATAACTAGTAGTTTGAGGGTCTATTCCGTTATGATAACTGCACCCATTAAAGAATCCAAAGTTTGTCCCACCGTGGAACATATATATATTTACACTACCTACATCTAACATATCTTTTAATTCTTTTGAGGCATCTTTTGAATCTCTTCTTTTTAGTTCAGATCCCCAATTATTGAACCATCCTATCCAAAATTCCATACACATTAAAGGACCTATTATATTATTATCTTTCATAAAGGTATCTAAGGCTCCTATTTGCTCTTTAGTCCTTGAACCAAAATTTGCAGTAGGAAGTACATTTTCATTTAAGAGAGTGCCAGAATCTAGTACTTCTCTCCAACCTCCATCAGAAGTAAATAAAGGAACTGTACAGCCGTTTTTTATCATAAGATCTTTTATTTCTTTTAGGTATTTTTTATCATTACTAAAAGAACCATATTCATTTTCTATTTGCATCATAATAACAGGTCCATCTTCTGTAACTTGAAGGGGAGTAATTATTTTAAATAACTCTTTAAAATAATCAGAAACGTGACTAATAAATTTAGTGTCTGTACTTCTAACTCTTATGTTATCTTCATTTAAAAGCCAATAAGGAAGGCCTCCAAACTCCCATTCAGCACATATGTATGGAGTTGGTCTTAAAATTACTAAAAGGTCTAATTCTTCAGCAAGTTTTACGAATTTTACTATGTCTTTGTTATTAGAAAAATCAAATTCTCCTTTCTTTGGTTCGTGTATATTCCAAGGAATATAGGTTTCAACAGTATTACAGCCCATTGCTTTTAGCTTTTCTAATCTATCTCTCCAATACTCTGGAACTATTCTAAAATAGTGAACAGCACCAGAAATTAATTTTATTTTTTCTCCATCTAAATAAAAATCTTCTTTTATTTTAAATCTTCTCATAAATCTTATTCCCTCCAGAAATAGTTTTATTAAATAAAAAAGCAATTACTATGCCAAGTATAGTGTCATATGAATTACTTTGTGTCACTAAAAAATGTAAAAAAATATTTACACTTAGTTAAAACTTTATTATAATTTTAACTAAGATTTATGAATGTAAACCATTAAATAGGGGAAGAGGGTTTTTAAATGACAATTAAAGAGAAGGTGTTCTCAAAACTTAGAGAACTTTGTGAAGTAACCGAAGATAAAGATTTTGTTGGAATAACAGCAAAAGAAATTGCAGAAATTTTAAACGTTCAAAGAAATGTAGTTAGTCACTATCTAAATGAATTATGCAGAGAAGGAAAGGTCGTAAAGACTAATACTAGACCTGTGTATTTTTTTGACACAAATTTTATAAATAAAAAAGAAAAGTCAGAAGACGAATCTTTTTTAGAAGATCCATTTTCTAAAATTATAGGTAGTACAGGCAGTCTAAAAGAGCAAATAGAACAGTGCAAGGCAGCTGCTGTTTACCCGAATAAAGGACTTCCTATAACTTTAACTGGTAATAGTGGGGTAGGCAAAAGCTATATAGCTAAAGTTATCTATGAATATGCTATATATAAAAAATGCATCAAAGAAGATGCACCTTTTGTTACTTTTAACTGTGCAGATTATGCAAACAATAAAGAATTATTATCAGCAAATCTTTTCGGTTATAAAAAGGGTGCTTTTACAGGTGCTGATAAAGATGCTATAGGCTTAATTGAAGCGGCAGATAACGGGTATTTATTTTTAGATGAGGTACATAGACTATCTCCAGAAGGACAAGAGAAACTATTTTTATTTTTAGACCAAGGAAAATTTAGAAGAATAGGTGAAACTAACAAATGGAGAAGTGCAAACGTAAGGTTTATCTTTGCAACTACTGAAAATCTAGATGAGGTTTTATTAGATACATTTAGAAGAAGAATACCTATATTTGTTGAAATTCCAAACCTTTCTGAAAGAACTGTATCAGAAAGACTTTCTATGATTTATAGCTTTTATAAAGAAGAGGCAAAGGAGATAGGAAGAGATTTAATTATAAATAAGAACGTAATTAATTCATTGTTATCAATAAAAGGAAATGGAAATGTTGGTTTATTAAAAAATATAATAATAAGCAGTATTGCAAACTCTTATAGAATGAATACAAAAGACCAAACTATAAGTGTTAATTTAGATAGCCTTCCAGGTAAATTTAAAAACTCTATAAATATTAAAGATAACTTTTATTTTGAGAATATGAAGGTATTTAGAGATGAAAACATCGAAACTAACATTCAAATTAGTAATACTTCTTACAATCAAACTATAGTTACGGAACTAAAAAATATTTTTAAGTTTTTAAATAATTTTAATATTGGAACTTTAGAGTATGAAAAATTTAAAAAGAACTCAAACAGAAGTTTAAATAATATTTTAAAAGAGATTGTTTTTAATAATTCAAATATAGAAAAAGATATTTTAACTTACGAGCTTATCTTTAATATTGTAAATAATGCACTTATGTTTATACAAAAAAATTATGGTATAAAATATTACGGAAATACAACAAAGGTCCTAACTTATGCAATTATTTACCTAAGAAATTTTGACGAAAAGGAAATAGGTAAAAAATCAGATTTTAAAAATTATATAAAGATACTTAAAAAGAAACTTACTGATAATTATTTAGTTAGCAAAAAATTAAGTGAAATTATTGAAAATACATTAGATAGTAAGCTTAGTGATTTAATACTTATAGTTATCACGCTTTATATAAATAGTATTTCAAGTGGTAATAAAAATAAAATTAAAGGAATTATAGTAGCCCACGGCTTTTCAACTGCAAGCAGTATAGCATCTGTTGCAAATACTTGTTTTGAAGATTTTATATTTGAACCTTTTGATATGCCAATAGATGTTACAACAGCAACAGTAACTAAAAAGATAAAAGATTATTTAAATTATATAAACACAGAAAAAGGTATAGTGATTTTAGTAGATATGGGTTCTTTAAATGAAATATACAATGAACTTAAAGATTGCGTAAATGGAGATGTTGGGATAATAAATAATATTTCAACTAGGCTTGCTTTAGATGTTGCAAACAATATTATAAATAACGAACCTGTAGAAACTATAGTAAAAAAATGCTCACTAAATAATAAAACTGAATTTAAATATTATGAAGCTAAAAATAAGAAAAAAGCTATAGTAGTTACTTGTATATCAGGGGTTGGTACTGCTGAAAAAATAAGAGAAATCCTTAAAAAATGTATAGGTGAATCTGATGCAGAAATAATAGCGCAAGATTATGACAGTATAGTAAACGGAATAGCTAATAACAATAATTTAAAAGGGTATGATGTAAAACTTGTTATATCAACTACAGCATTAGACTTAAAGGGAGTTAATGTTATTGAACTACAAAACTTAATTAGTGGACAATCAGATAGTATTTTAGAAGAGGTATTTTATGATATAAGTAAGAAAAAGACTTTACCTGAAATTAAAGATGATATTATAAAATTCTTCTCACTTCAAAATATAATAAACCAGCTTACTATTTTAAATCCAAATAAGATAATAGATGAAGTTTCAAAAATAATAAATAGTTATCAATTAGCTCTACATATGGATTTTAAGAGCGAATTAAAATTAGCTTTATTTATTCATATAAGTGCACTTATAGAAAGACTCGTACTTAGAGATGCAATCATATCACACCCTAAGGAAGAGAAATTTAAAAAAGAACACAGTGATTTTATAGAAGAGACAAACAGAATATTTGAAGAGATATTAAACGAGTATAAAGTAACTCTTCCTATAGCTGAGATAGTAAATATTTATTACATTATAAAATTAAGGGAGTTAGATTATTTAAACTAAATATTTCAAATAAAGGCTATAACTTTAGTTATAGCTTTTTTATTTGAAATTTTGTGGTATGAAAGTTGCTTTAAATAATAGTGTAATAAATAAAATAAAGTGTAATACATAAAGTGGGAGTTGTTAGATATGTTAAGTATATTAATTAAGCCGGTATCATCAAATTGTAATTTAGAGTGCGGATATTGTTTTTATAAATCTACTGCAAAAGAAAATTCTAATATCAGTAGAGAATATATGAAGGTAGAGACTCTTAAAAATATAGTTAAGAAAGCTTTTGATTATTCAAAAGATGGTGTAGTATTTGCATTTCAAGGGGGAGAGCCTACTCTTATAGGTTTAGACTTCTTTAAAGAATTAATAAAATACCAGAAAAAATATAATAAAAGAAAAATATTAGTTAAAAATTCAATTCAAACAAATGGATATAACATAGACGAAGAATTTTCTAAGTTTTTAAAGAAAGAAAACTTTTTAGTAGGTTTATCATTAGATGGCCCTAAATTTTTACATGATAAATATAGAGTGAATTTAAAAGAAAACGGAAGTTTTGATAAAGTATTTAATACTAAAAAAATATTTGATAAAGACTTCGTAGAATATAACATTCTTTCTGTTATAACAAAGGAAACATCTAAAAATGCAAGAGAGCTATATAAGTTTTATAAAGATAATGATATAAACTTCGTTCAAACTATACCTTGTTTAGATAAAGGCTTTAACCAAAGTGGAGAAGAAAAATACTCTTTAACTCCTGATGAGTATGAAGGGTTTTTAAAGGAGTTTTTTGATCTTTGGTACAAAGATTATAAAAAAGGTGACTTTATGAGCGTAAGGTTATTTGAAAATATTTGTGCAATGCTTCTTGGAATGAAACCTGAAAGCTGCGAACTTATGGGATTTTGTAGTATTCAAAATGTAATAGAAGCAAACGGAGATATATACCCTTGTGATTTCTATGTTTCAGACGATAAGAGAATTGGAAACATAAATGAAATATCTTTTAAAGATGTACCAAAACTTAAATCAAGTATTAAATTTATAGAGACAAAAGAACCTTTAGATAAATGCAAAAAGTGTAAGTATGGTCCTCTTTGTAAAGGTGGTTGTAAAAGGTATAGAGATGAAAATACGTTAGAGTACTATTATTGCAGCACTTTTAAAAACTTTTACGATTATTCAATAGATAGGTTTATAGAAATCTGCAAAGATATAATAAAAAGAGAAAAGAATAGGTAGTTTTAAAATTGTAAAAATATAGTGTCATATGGTTACAGGGTAAATTAAATAAAGAGTAATTGATAAAAAATAAAAATACTTTAAATTATAGACTATTGTCATACTAAAATTAACTTTGAAAGAGAAATAAATAAGTTAATATATCTAAATAACCCTTATTTAATATGATTATATAAATAAATATAGTATGACAAAAAGTTGGCACGAGAGTTGCTTTATAAATAAGTGTAAACATTAACAAATTAAAATCAAAAATAAAAATATTAAAATATTTTGGGAGGTATTATATATGGATATTCAATTATGGCAAATATTAGTTCTTGCAGCTTATGCAGCATTAGCTCAATATGATGGACTACACTTTTTAGTTGGTTTACCAAAACCAGCAATCGCAGGTTTATTTGCAGGACTAGTTATGGGAGATGTAACTACAGGACTTTTAGTTGGAGGTACTATCCAATTAATGAACTTAGGAGTTAGTAACTACGGAGGAGCTTCAATTCCTGATTATATGTCAGCTACATTAATATCAACAGCACTAACTATTTCAACAGGACAAGGTGTTGAATTTGCAGTTGGTATAGGGGTTCCAGCAGCTTTATTATTAGTTCAATTAGATATTTTAGCAAGAATGGCAAACACATTCTTCCAACATAAAGCAGAAAATTACGCAGATAAGAGAGACTATAAAAAAGTTAAACTTATGAACATATTAGGAGTAATTCCTTGGTCTTTATCAAGATTTGTACCAGTATTTGTAGTATTATTCTTCGGTGCAGATGTAGTAAATAAGATATTAGCAGCATCACCACAATGGTTCTTAACAGGATTACAAGTAGCAGGGGGATTATTACCTGCAATAGGTATTGCAATATTACTTAAATACTTACCACTTAAAACTTACGCACCTTACTTAGTTATAGGATTTGCTTTTGCAGCATTCTTAAACTTACCAGTTATGGGAGTAGCTTTAATAGGTGGCGCTATAGCATTTATTAAATTTAAAGAAAGAGAAGAGCAATCTTCTAGAGAATTAAGTAGCACACAAGTTTCAGGAGGAGGTTTTGACGAAGATGAGTAATTAAGTAAAAAAGTTTACTAAAAAAGATATAAATAGAGCTTATTTTAGATGGTATGGAGCTGGAGAGACGGCTTGGAACTATGAAAAAATGCAAGGACTTGGATATTGCTATACTATGCTTCCATTCCTTGAAGAAATATATAAAGATGAAGACGAACTTAACGATGCAGTTAAAAATCACATGCAATTTTTCAACTGTAATATGACAACAAGTGCATTAATAATCGGAGCAAACCTTGCTATAGAAGAACAAGGTGGGGAAGGCGTTCAAGAAGCAGTTGCAGCTATAAAAACTGGTCTTATGGGACCTTTAGCTGGAGTTGGTGATACTTTATTTGGGATGACATTTAATACAGTATTTGGTTCAATTGCAGCTTATATGGCTATTGAAGGAAACCCAGTAGGATGTTTTATTTGGATATTTGCAAACTTAGCAAGAATATTATTATCTAACTTCTTTATGCACTTAGGATATAAAGAAGGGGCAAAGGTAGTTGGAACTGTAGGAACAAAGTTAAAAAATGTTACAGAAGCTGCAACTATATTAGGGATGACAGTAATCGGGGCACTTATCCCAACTGTTGTTAAAGCAAAGACAGCATACGTATTTAAAACAGGAGAGGTAGAATTACCAATCCAAGATATTTTAGATAAAATTATGCCAGGGTTATTACCACTTGGAATAGTATTTTTAACTTATTGGTTACTTGGAAGAAAGAGATTAAACTCAACAAAAGTAATCTTCTTATTAATAATAATGGGTATATTAGGATCAGTTATAGGATTCTTAGGATAATAAAAAAAGTGTAGTTCCTTAGAATATATATTTTAAGGAACTACGATACAAAAAATATGGTTTGGGTATAGAATTAAAGAGTATAAGAATTTGGAGGTATTTTATTTATGAAAGGTATAATACATATAAGAATAGACGATAGATTAATCCACGGGCAAGTTGCAGCATTTTGGTGTAATACTTTAAAAGCAACTAGAATTATGGTTATAAATGATAAGGTTTCAAACGATGAAATGCAAAAATCAGTTTTAAGAATGGTTGCACCAGCTTCAATTAGAACTTCAATTATTTCAAAGGAAACAGCTTTTAAAAATATACAAGCTGGAAAATATGAAGGACAAAGAGTTTTAGTAGTAGTAAAAAATCCAGAAGATATATTAGATTTAATAAATATGGGATTAGATATAAAAGAATTTAATGTAGGAAATATGGCATCAAAAAATGATACAACTCAAATAAAGCGTTCAGTAAATGTTACAGAAGAAAACGTAAAAACATTTAGAGAACTTGCAAAATTAGGAGTTCAAATGACATCAATAATGGTGCCAGATGATTCTAAAACAAATATTATAGATTTCATAGATAAAGCAGGTCTATAGATAAAAATTAAATATTAAATTTTAAATTAGCGGGGCTTTGCAAGATTTATTGTGATAGCCCCATTTTTAATATAGGAGGATATAAATATGGGGTTATTAGATATTTTGAATCTAGAAGATTCATACCTAGAAAAAGAAAGGATACTAAAATATTTTAAAAAAAGAAAAAAGAAAGGGTATATAGAAGAATGCGATTCTTTAAAAGAATATTTAATTAAAAATAACTATAAAGAAGTAGAAGAACTCTTAGAAGATGCAGATAGATATTTAAGTGGAATCTTTATTTTTGATAGAAAGTGGGATATGGAAAGGTGTAAAACTCCGTATGAATTTAAAGAAAAAATAGATTGGACTATAGTTCCTTTTAAAGACCCAGAGTGGACTTATATGTTAAATAGGCATAAGCATTTACTTATCTATGCTTGGAGCTTTTATATTACAAAAGAAGATAAATATTTTTATAAATTAAAAGAAGAACTTACAGATTGGATAGATAATGTAAAAGTTCAGGATGAAAATATGACACTAGCTTGGAGAACTATAGAAGCTGGTATAAGGCTTAGAAATTTCACGAAAATATTTGAACTTATAATAGACCACAAAGATTTTGATTATGAGTTTTTAGAAAAATACTTAAATTCTATCTATTTACATATAGATTATATTCTTAGGAATTCAAAAGAAAGTAGGATTTTAAGTAATTGGGTTATACTTGAAAACCACGGTGTTTTTATAGCTTCTGAATATTTTGAAGAACTTAAAATTAGTAAAGAAGGAAAAGAAAAATCAATTAAAATGATAGAAAAAGCTTTAAATATTCAAATTCTTAGTGATGGGCTTCAGTGGGAACAATCCTTTATGTATCATAACGAGATGGTAAATTGCATTTTAGATATGATTATTATAGATAAAAGGAATAATAATTTATTAAAAGAAGAGATAAAAGATAAATTAAAAGATATGTTGTATGCAACTTTAAATATAGCAGATCCAAACCTTCATCAAATCAATTACGGAGATAGTGATAATGAAGATTTAAGGGATATATTATCCTTAGGTGCAATAGTTTTAAAAGATGATAATTTAAAAAGAGTAAATAAAGCTCCTTTAGAGACATTATTAACTTTTGGATATGACGGAATTAAAGTTTTTGAAAGTTTAAATACTAAAAGCATATTAAAATCTAAAGCCTTTTTAGATTCAGGCAACTATATAATTAGAGATAATGTTAAAGAGAAAGAGATATTTACATTCTTTAAGTGTGGACCTCTTGGAAGTGGACACGGGCATTACGATTTATTACACTTTATGATTAATTATAAAGGTTTTGAAATTTTAAGTGATTCAGGTAGATTTACATATAATGAAGAAGATGTTTTAAGAAATAAATTAAAAGAAGCTAAGTCCCACAATACGATTTTGGTAGATGACTTAGAATTTAATATAAGTAAAGGGGCGTGGTCAAGCCTTAAAGTATCAAATTATATAAAGAGGGATTATAAATTTGGAAAGCTAGGTAGTTTAGTTGAAGGTGCGCATACAGGTTATAAAGGTGTATTTACAAATAGAAAATTAATTTATTTAAATTCAGGGATTTGGATTTTAAGTGATGAGTTTTTTACTGATGAAAAACATAAGTACTCTAGGATATTTAATTTTAATAAGCCAAACTGTAAGATAGATAAAAATAAAGTTATTTATAATGATTCAAATTCTTTTGAGTTTAATTTAATTCCTTTAAATGGAGGCGAAATAAGGCTTGAAGAGGGATTGATTTCAAAAGAATATAATTCAATTTATAAAACTCAAAAAGTAGTAATAGATTTTGAAGGTGATTCTAATACTTTTTTAAATACTGTAATGTATGTAAATGAAGAAGAAAAAGTAACTAATATTTCTTATGTAGAAATATTAGATTGGAAAAATAAAAAATTAGATGAAAAATACGCTAAAGGTATAAAGATAATAAAAGGTGATACAACTTATATAGTAGTTATAGTAACAGATGAAGAGCCAAGCGGAAGAAAAACTTATATAGTTGACAAAACAGTTATATACGGAAGAGTCACTATAATTAAAAGAATTAAAGATAAGGAAGAAATTGAAGTTTTAAGTTACTAAATCATTTAAAAAGATACAAAAAAATAGATTTTTGTATCTTTTTTTTGTTTTCTGTAAGATTAATTCTTTAAGTGTATGTGACAGAAAGTGGCACGGTAATTGCTTTAATTATAGATATAAAATTTAAAGGAGGAGTTAGTTTGAAAGAAAAAAGGCCAAATATTTTATTTATAACTAGCGATCAGCAGCATTTTAATACTATAGGTGCTTTTAATAAAGAAATAAAAACTCCAAATATAGATAGGTTAGTTAAAGAAGGAACAACTTTCGATAGGGCATATACTGTAAACCCAACTTGTACTCCTTCAAGAGCAACTCTTATAACTGGCAAATATCCAAGCCAACATGGTGCTTGGACTTTAGGAACAAAACTTCCTGAAAGTGAAAAAACTTTAGGTGGATATTTAAAAGAAGAGGGATATAGAACAGCTTTGATTGGAAAGGCACATTTTCAGCCGCTTAAAAGTACTGAGGAGTATCCTTCATTAGAAGCTTACCCTATACTTCAAGATTTAGAGTTTTGGAAAAATTTCAATGAGGACTTTTATGGATTTGAAAAAGTTGAACTTACAAGAAACCATACAAACGAACCTCATGTAGGGCAGCATTATGCTCTGTGGCTTAAAGAAAAGGGAGTAGAAAATTGGAGGGATTATTTTTTAGGAGATACAGGGTGTATGGACCCGAGCATTAAATATAAATGGGATATAAAAGAAGAATTTCACTATGACACTTGGATAGCTGAAAGGACAAATAAATTATTAGAAGAGTATAAAGAAAATGATGAAAACTTCTTTTTGTGGGCAAGCTTTTTTGACCCACATCCACCATATTTAGTGTGTGAACCTTGGGCATCTATGTATGATAAAGATGAAATTACAATTCCAGAAGTAATTGAGGGAGAACATTTAGATAGTCCTCCACATATTAAGATGACACAAAAAGAAAATGCAGATTTTTCAGAATATAGAGAAACAGGTTTTGCAATACATGGAATGAGTAGAAATCATCTAGTTCCAAAGGAAACACTAAAAAAGGATATTTCAGTTTATTATGGAATGGTTAGTATGATGGATAAATATATAGGTAAAATTTTAGATAAATTATCTAGTCTAGGACTTTCAGAGGATACTATAGTGATTTTTACAACTGACCATGGAAACTATTTTGGTCAACACGGATTAACTAGAAAGGGAGCTTTTATGTATGAAGATTTAATAAAGATTCCTTTTATAGTGAGGTGGCCAAATAAGGTTTCAAAAAATAAAGTAAATAGCGCACTTCAGTCGCTAGTAGATGTAGTACCAACAGTGCTAGAAGCTACTAAAACTAAAGTTTCAATGGATATTACAGGGAAAAGCCAATTAGATGTTTGGACTTCAAAAAAAGATAAAGTGAGGGAACATATAATTTGTGAAAACCACCACGAGCCTACGACTATAAATCAAAGGACTTATGTAGATGAAAGATATAAAATAACTATTTATTATAATAAAGAGTACGGGGAAATTTATGATTTAGAAAATGACCCACTAGAGGTTCATAACCTTTGGGATAAAGAAGAATTTAAGGATTTGAAAAGTGAATTGCTTTTAAAGTATGCTTGGGCTGAATTAGAGAAAGAGCCGATGTGGATGCCAAGAATAGCAGGTGCATAAAATAATGGCTTTAATTTATTTTTTAGTAGCATTAGTTTCAACTATAGCAGGTTCTTTAGCAGGGCTTGGCGGAGGAGTAATAATAAAACCTGTATTAGATATCTTAGGTAATTATAGCGTTCAAACTATAAGTGTACTATCATCATTTACAGTTTTTGTAATGGCAGTAGTATCTATAATAAAGCAAACTAAGTATGGGGTGAAATTTGAAACAAGTAAAACTATTTATATAGGTTTTGGTTCGATACTTGGGGGAGTTTTAGGAGAATGGGTTTTAGGGTTATCTTTATCAATAGTAAATAATGAATCAGTAATATCTATAATTCAAAATATGGTTTTAGCAGTACTATTAACAATAATAATAATTTATATGAATAATAAATCAAGATTTAAAAGATATAAGGTTGAAAATAAAATAGTTTGTATAATTGTAGGACTCAGTTTAGGGCTTTTAAGTGCTTTTTTAGGGATTGGGGGAGGACCTATTAATGTATGTGTTTTATCATTAATATTTTCTCTAGATACTAAAGAGGCAGCTATAAATTCTATAATTATTATATTATTTTCTCAAAGTTCAAAGCTTTTTACGGTATTAATAAATGATGGGTTTAATGGTATGGATTTAAGTATGCTTCCCTTTATGATAATAGGTGCAATTTTAGGAGGGACTTTAGGTTCAAGTTTAAATAGAGTATTAAATAATAAAACGATTTTAACAGTATTTAATGTTGTAATAATAACTTTAATAGGAGTAAATGTATATAACATTATTTAAAAATGGAGGTATAAGATGTATAAAATTTTAATGGTTAGTCATAGCGCTTTATGTACAGGAGTTTTAGAAGGGGCAAAAATGATCCTAGGAGATGTAAGAGGAGTAGAATGTATTAGTCTTACAGAAGAAGGCGTAGAAAAGTTTTCAGATGAATTAAATAAAAAGCTTTTAGAAATAAAAGATGATAAAGATGGAATATTAGTTTTAGCAGATCTTTTTGGAGGCTCGCCATTTAATAGAGCACTTATGGAAAGTATAAATGATCCTAGAATCAAAATTATAACAGGAGTGAATCTTCCTATGCTTATAGAAGCAGTTATGAATATAGATTCTAATTTAGAAGAGGTTTACGATAATATACTAAACGCAGGGATAGAAGGAATTAAGACTAATAAAATTACTAAATGTGATATAGAAGATGAATAACCTTTAGGAGGATTTTGTATGTTTAAAAATTTAAATATAGAAGAAATTAACAATAAAGAAGAACTTTTAAAAGAAGAGTACTTAAACAAAAAAGAAGTAAAAGAAGCATTAGATTTTATAATAACTAAAATAGACGAGAATTTAGAGGTATTTACAGAAAAGTTCCCAAGCGCTTGTACCACTAATCATAAATATAGAATAAAAGATAATGATGATTGGACTAATGGGTTTTGGACAGGCATGCTTTGGATGGCATACGAGTATACTGGTGATGAAAAATATAAAATAGTAGGGGATTTACATACTGAAAACTTTAGAAAAAGGTATGAGGATAATTTTGTATTAGACCATCATGATTTAGGTTTTTTATATAGTCTTTCGGCAGTTGCAAGCTATAAAGTTACTGGTGATAAAAAAGCAAGGGAACTTGGGCTTTTAGCTGCAAAAAAGCTAAAAGAAAGATATCAAGAAAAAGGAAAGTTTATTCAAGCTTGGGGAAAATATGGTGATGAAAGAGAATATAGGCTTATAATAGATTGCCTTCTTAACTTACCTCTTTTATATTGGGCATACGATGAAACCTTAGATGAAAGCTTTTTAAATGTAGCAAATAATCATTTTGAGACTGCAATTAATACAGTTATAAGAGAGGATTCTTCAACGTATCATACTTATTATTTTGATAAAGAGACAGGAAAACCTAAAAGTGGTATTACTCATCAAGGGTTTAATGATGAGTCTTGCTGGGCAAGAGGTCAAGCTTGGGCAATAATTGGGATGCCTTTAAATTACAGATACAATAAATCTTTAGATAGTATCGAAATCTTTATGGCAGTAACAAACTATTATTTAAATAGACTACCGGAAGATTTAATTCCTTACTGGGATTTAGTATTTAAAAAAGAAGATAAGGAGCCTAGAGACTCTTCATCAGCTGCAATAGTTGCGTGTGGTATATTTGAAATGGAAAAATATTATGATTTAAAAGATAAAGAATTTTATATAAAGGCTGCCCACAAAATGCTTAGAGAATTAATAAGTAATTACACAACTAAGGATTTAAAAGAAGCAGATGGGATATTAAAGCATGGTGTATATGCTTATCATCATAATAAAGGGGTAGACGAGTGTAATCTTTGGGGAGATTATTTTTATATGGAAGCATTAATGAGATTATACAAAAAAGATTTTAATATATATTGGTAAAGATATTAATTACAGTTTTATAAATTATATAAAATAACGACTTTGTGGCATTAAATTAATTTATTTTTAAATTAGTGTCATATACACTTAAGTTATTTTATTTTAAAGTCCTTGTTTAAGTTTTAAAAAACGGCTTAAACAGGGACTTTTCTATGTGTATATAAAATATTTAGATAAGTGGCATGGAATTTGCTTTATATAAAGGTATAAGATATTTAAATTTTAGGAGGTTTTTAAAAATGGAAATAAGATATGCAAATCACCCAGAGGATTCAAAAAAATATACAACTAGTGAGATTAGAGATCACTACTTAGTAGAGGACGTATTTGTTAAAGATGAAATCAAATTAACTTATAGTCATGTTGATAGAATAATCTTTGGTGGTGCAATGCCATTAGATAAAGAGTTATCTTTAGAGGCTGGAAAAGAACTTGGAGTTTCTTACTTTTTAGAAAGAAGAGAAATGGGAGTTATAAATATAGGTGGAGCTGGGTCTATTATTTTAGATGGCACAGAATATGAAATGGATAGCAAAGACGGGATTTACATAGGGGCTGGAACTAAAGAAGTTAAGTTTATTTCAAAAGATTCTAAAGACCCTGCAAAGTTTTATATAAATTCAGTACCAGCTCATAAAAGCTATAAAACTGTAAAAATAAATATTAAAGATGCAAATCCAGTAAGACTTGGAGACAATAGTACTTTAAATAAGAGAACTATTTATCAATACGTTCATCCAAACGTATGTGAAAGTTGCCAATTATTAATGGGGCTTACTATGTTAGAGCCGGGAAATGCTTGGAATACAATGCCTTGTCATACTCACGAGAGAAGAATGGAAGTTTACTTCTACTTTGATATGGACGAACAAACTAGAGTTTTCCACCTTATGGGAGAGCCTACTGAAACTAGACATTTAGTAGTGAAAAATGAAGAAGCAATAATTTCACCTAGTTGGTCAATTCACTCAGGTGTTGGAACAAGCAACTATACATTTATTTGGGGAATGTGCGGTGAAAACCAAACATTTGATGATATGGATGCTATAGCTATGGAGACTTTAAGATAATTTTATAAGAAATAAACATAGAACTTAGTTATTTAAGGAGGACTTTAAAATGTTAGATAATTTTAGTATGGATTTTTTTAGTTTAGAAGGAAAGGTGGCAATAGTTACAGGAGGTAATACTGGACTTGGTCAAGGGTATGCTGTAGCACTTGCTAAAGCCGGTGCAAACTTAGCTATTGCAACTTTTGATGATAATTGGGACGAAACTCGTGAATTAATAGAAAGAGAAGGAAGAGAAGTTTTATTTGTTCAAGCGGATTTAACTAAAAAGGAAGATAGAGAAAAAGTAGTTAAAGAAACTTTAGATAAGTTCTCTAAAATAGATATTTTAGTAAATAATGCTGGAACTATAAGAAGAGCACCACTTCTTGAATACAAGCCAGAAGACTGGGATGCTGTTATGAATATAAACTTAAATGCAGTTTATTTTTTAAGTCAAGAAGTAGCAAAAGTTATGGTTAAACAAAACTCAGGAAAAATAATAAACATAGCTTCAATGCTTTCTTTCCAAGGAGGAAAGTTTGTACCTCCATATACTGCAAGTAAACACGGAGTGGCTGGAATCACAAAAGCCTTTGCAAACGAACTTGCAGGATATAATGTACAAATTAATGCTATAGCACCAGGATATATAGCTACAGATAATACAGCACCTATAAGAGCTGACGAAAAGAGAAATGCAGAGATATTAGGAAGAATACCTGCAGAAAAATGGGGTACTCCATTTGACTTAATGGGAACTGTAGTATTTTTATCATCAAGAGCATCAGACTATATAAACGGACATATATTAGCAGTTGATGGCGGATGGTTAGTTAGATAATAAAAATAATAAAGAGGTGCTATTTTTAGGACTAGCACCTCTTATAAAATAAAAATTTGCGTAGGGTATAAAAAGATTTTAATTAAGGTATATAAGGAGAGGGACTATGATAAATAAAATTAAAGTTTTAAATAGAATAATGGATACAGCTGTTGTAGCTGTCGTACGTGGTAAGGATTTAGATGAAGCTAAAAAAATATCTGAAGCTTGCGTAAAAGGTGGAGTAGATATACTAGAAGTTACTTTTACAGTTCCTAAGGCTCATGAAGTGATCCAAACTCTAAAAGAAGAGTATGGGGATTTAGCTGTAGTTGGAGCTGGAACAGTTTTAGATTCAGAAACAGCAAGAGTTGCAATATTAAATGGAGCAGAATTTATCGTAGGACCTAATTTTGATTTAGAAACAGCAAAGTTATGCAATAGATATCAAGTGCCATATATGGCTGGATGTATGACTATAACAGAGATAGTTAAAGCTATGGAATGTGGGACAGATGTTATTAAGCTTTTCCCAGGGTCGGCGTTTGGGCCTTCTATAATAAAAGATATTAAAGGACCATTACCACAAGTTTGCATTATGCCAACTGGAGGAGTATCTTTAGAAAATGTTAGTGAGTGGATAAAAAATGGATGTATAGCAGTTGGTGTTGGTGGTGCATTAACTTCAGGGTCAAAATCTGGTGATTTTGAATCTATAACAAGGCTATCAAAAAGCTTTGTAGAAAAGGTTAAAGAAGCTAAAGGCATAAATGTTAGTAATAAAGAAGTTATAAAAGCTATTTAAAGAAAGGAAGATAAAAATGAAAGGGAAAAAGATAGTAGCCTTAGGTGAAATTATGATGAGACTTTCACCAAACGGAAACACAAGATTTAGCCAAGCGAAAAGTTTTGAGATAAACTTTGGGGGTGCTGAGGCGAATGTTTCTGTTTTTTTAAGTAAGCTTTTAGAAGATGTTAAATTTATAAGTAAAGTACCAGATAATCCTATAGGGCATATGGCTTTAGATTTTCTAAAAGGCAATGGAGTTAATACTGAAAACGTTATTTTAAAAGGTGATAGATTAGGAGTATACTATTTAGAAAAGGGAACTTCAGTTAGAGGCTCAAAAGTCCTTTACGATAGGGAAAATTCTGCAATGGCTAGTTTAAAAAGGGAAGAATTTAAATTAGAAGAAATTTTTAAAGGGGCTGAATTATTTCACGTATCAGGGATCACTGTAGCTTTAGGTGATGAAAATATAAAGTTTGTAAAAAGCTGCATAGAATATTGCAAAAATAATTCTATAAAGGTTAGCGTAGATTTAAATTACAGAAGCAAACTTTGGAGTTTCTTTGAGTTTACAGAAACTATGAAAGAAATAATTAAGGGAGCAGATATAGTATTTGGTTGGATAGATTTAGATAGTGATAACAAAGAATTTAAATGTATAGAATTTGAAAGTTTAGAAGAAGAAAAAAAATATTTTAATAGAGTATTTAAAAGAATGAATAAAGAATTAGGGGTAAAAGCTATAGCAACTACCTTAAGAGAAAATATTTCAAGTTCAAGGAATGCTATAAGGGGAATATTTATAGATGAGAGCAAAATTACATATTCAAACAGATATGAGTTTGAAATAATCGATAGAGTTGGCGCGGGAGATGCTTTTTCAGGGGGAGTATTATATAACTTTATCAGAAATAATGACGCTCAAAAAATAATAGAGTTTGGAACAAAGGCTGGGGTTTATAAACACACCGTTTTAGGAGATGTGCTTTTAGCTTCAAAAGAGGAGATAGATTCAATAAGCAGTAGTAGTGAAAACTTTGGAGTTAGTAGATAGGAGAGATATATTATGGAAGAAATGATTTTAAAATTCAAAGATATATTTAAATATGGTGATGAAAATTTAGACAAGTTCTTTTCTCCAGGAAGGGTTAATCTTATAGGAGAACATACTGACTATAACGGAGGAAATGTATTTCCTTGTGCTATAAATTTTGGAACATATGCTATAGCTAGTAAAAGAGAAGATAACAAAGTAAGAGTCTTTTCTTTAAATTTTGAAGAAGAGGGAGTAAAAGAATTTACTTTAGATAATCTAAAAAATATTAAAGAAGATAACTGGGCAAATTACGTAAAAGCTGTAGTTTATTCTTTTAAAAAAGATGGATTTAAAATAGAAAAAGGGTTTGATTTAGTAGTTTATGGGGATATTCCAAATGGGGCTGGACTTTCTTCATCAGCTTCTTTAGAGCTACTAATAAGTGAGATATTAAAAGTTTATAATAATCTAGATATAGATACTATAGATATGGTTAAGTTAAGTCAAAAAGCTGAAAATGAGTTTATAGGTGTAAACTGTGGAATAATGGATCAATTTGCAATAGGAATGGGGAAAAAAGATAAAGCTATATTTTTAGATACGAATTCATTAAAATATGAATTTGTTCCTATCGACTTAAAAGGAATAAAAATAGTTATAGCAAACACAAATAAAAGAAGAGGACTTATGGATTCTAAATATAACGAGAGAAGAAGTGAATGTGAAGAAGCTTTAAAAGATATAAAAGAACATAAAAACATAAATTCTCTTGGAGAGCTAACTGAAGAGAATTTAGACGAAGCTTTAAGTTATATTAAAAGAGATGTCTGTAAATTAAGAGCTAGACATGCTGTTTTAGAAAATAGGAGAACTATAAAAGCTGTAGAACTTTTAAATAAATCAGATATTTCTGGCTTTGGGAAATTAATGAATGACTCTCATGCATCTTTAAGGGACTATTATGAAGTTACAGGAATAGAGTTAGATACATTAGTAGATTTAGCGCAAAAAACAGAAGGGGTTATAGGGTCTAGAATGACTGGAGCTGGCTTTGGAGGTTGTACTATATCTTTAGTAAAAGAAGAAAAAGTAGATGAATTCATAAATAAAGTAAAAAAAGGATACAGAGAAAAAATAGGGTATGATGCAGATTTTTATGTTGCAGGTGTAGGAGATGGAACTAGAAAGCTATAAATTTTAGGGAGAGAGATTATGAGTGATATATATTTTAAAATAGATGAATTAATTAATTATGGTATAAAAAATGAATTGATAGATAGTTTAGACGAAGTATTTATAAGAAATAAACTTTTAGAAGTATTAAAGTTATGTGACTACAAAAAATCTACTAAAAAAGATTTTTCTTATGATATAAGTTATATACTTGATGGAATTTTAGATTTTGCAATAGAAAATAATATTATAGAAGATAATATCACAGAAAGAGATTTATTTGATACTAAAGTTATGGGCTTAATAATTAAAAGGCCATCTGAAATTATTAGAGAATTTAACTCAAGGTATAAGAGCTCAAGCAAAGAAGCTACAGATTACTATTATGATTTATGTAAAAAATCTAATTATATTAGAACAAAAAGGGTAGAAAAAGATTTAAAGTGGAAAGTTTCAACGGAGTTTGGGCCTTTAGATATAACTATAAATATGTCAAAGCCTGAAAAAGATCCTAAAGAAATAAAAAAGGCATTAAAAATTCAAGATAGTGATTATCCAAAATGTTTGCTTTGTAGAGAGTGTGAGGGGTATGAGGGTAGACTTAATTACCCAGCTAGAGGAAATCATAGAATAATTCCTATAGAATTAAATAAAGAAAAATGGTTTCTTCAGTATTCTCCATACGTTTATTTTAATGAGCACTCTATAATTTTAAAAGAGACTCACACACCTATGGTTATTGATAGAAATACATTTAAAGAACTTTTAGATTTTATAGAGAAATTTAATCATTATTTTATAGGATCTAATGCAGACCTACCTATAGTTGGAGGTTCTATCCTTTCACATAATCATTATCAAGGCGGAAATTATAAATTCAGTATTGAAAAAGCAAAGGTAATTGAAAAATACAACATAGAAGGTTTTAAAGATGTCTCTTTAAAAAGAGTTAAATGGCCTCTATCAGTTATAAGAGTGAGTTCAAAAGATAAAGAAAAGCTTGTAGATATTTCAGATTATATCTTAAAAAAATGGAGAGACTACTCTGATTTAGATAATGATATAGTTTCAAATACAGATGGGGAAATGCATAATACAATAACACCGATTGCAAGATTTAATGACGGTAAGTACGAGATAGATTTAGTTTTAAGAAATAATAGAACTACTAAGGAGCATCCTTTAGGGATATTTCACCCTCATAAAGAATTACACCACATTAAAAAAGAAAATATAGGACTTATAGAAGTTATGGGACTTGCAGTACTCCCTTCAAGATTAAATAATGAAATTAAATATATGATAAGTTATTTAACTAAAGGAGTCTATAACCCTATAATAGAAAGTCATAAGGACTGGTTAGATAGAATTAAAAAAGAAAATAATATAACTGAAGATAACGCTTTAGATATATTAAAAAAAGAGATAGGATTAGTATTTAAAGAAGTCTTAGTCCACTGCGGAGTATTTAAAAATAACGAAAGTGGAGAAAAGGGATTTAATAAATTTATAAATAGTTTATAAAATAAAAGGGCGTTTTAAATTAGTATATTTAAACGCTCTTTTTAAAGTTAGGAGAGAAAGTTATGAGAATTAAAGAGAAAGAGTTATTTAAAATAGAAGGAAATAGAGTTAAGAAATACACTATAGATAATGAGAACGGGTTAATAGTTAGTATTTTAAATTTAGGAGGAACTATATTAGAGATAAAGACAAAGGATAAGTTAGGTGAGTTAGAAAATATAGTTTTAAGGTACGAAGATATTAAAGATTATATAGATAATCCAAGCTATTATGGAAGGACTATCGGGAGGACTTCTGGAAGAATAGATAAAGGTGAGTTCACTTTAAATGGTGAAAAGTATACTTTGAATAAAAATTACGGAAAAAATAGTGGTCACGGGGGAAATAAAGGATTTGATAAAATTATATTTGATTCTAAAATAATAGAAAAAGAAGATTCAATAATACTTTCTTTAGAGTATTTTTCAAAGGATTTAGAAGAGGGCTATCCAGGAAATTTAAAAGTTAAAATAGAGTACGAAATAACTGAGGATAACAGATTAATATTTAGAGTTTTTGGAAAATCAGATAAAGATACTTTATTAAATATTACAAATCACAGCTATTTTAATTTATCTGGAAACTATAAAAGAGATATCTTAAACCACAGTTTAAAGATAAGTGCAAAGAAGTTTTTAGAGATAGATAAAGATGGCGGAGTAACAGGAAATATTTTAGATACAGATAAAAACTTTGACTTTAATTTTGGTAAATTAATTGGAAGAGATATTGAAAATAAAGATATTCAATTAAATTTAGGAAATGGATACGATCATCCGTTTATGCTTACAGATAAAAAGATAATAGAGTTATATGAAAAAGAAAGCGGAAGATATATGAAGATAAAAACTAGTTATCCATCTGTAGTAGTATATACTCAAAACTTTATAGATAATAAAAAGTTATACGGGGGAAAAGAAGTAAAGAGAAGGATGGGAGTTTGTTTAGAAGTTCAAAATCCACCTATAGGTTATAACGAAGCATTTAAGGATTATTCAGTTTTAAAAAAGGAAGATGTTTTTATAGCCCAAACAGAATATATATTTGGATTAATATGAAACAATATGTATTTAAGGTTAATAAAATGAAAACAAATAGTTAACAAAACCTTGTAAAATTTTGAGAGGTATTGTAAAATATTACCGCGAGAAAAATTATAGGGGGATAAAATGAAAGAAATATTAAATAAACTAATTAAGTTTTTAAAAGGATTTGGAGTTTTCTTTGCATCAGTAATTATTCTTATGGTTATAACTGAGTTAATAATTCCTTCAAAGGTAGAGGTTTCAGCTTCAAAATACACAGAAAGTGAAGATAAGCTAAAGACTCTAGAAGAAGAGTATTCTAAGATTTCTGAAAAGAGCAATGAAGAAATTAAAAATTTAGAAGATGAAAAGCAAAAATTAATTCAACAAATTGAGGAATTAAATTCAAAAAGTAAGGAATTAGATTCAAAAATAAAGGATCTAGGGTAGAGGGGAAAATGAATAATAAATTTTTAGCATTTATAAAAAAATACAAGATAGCACTAGTACTATCATTAGGTATGGTATTACTAATGAAATTTAATGAAAAAGATTATAAAGAAGAGTATGAACTTGCAAACAATAAAATTGTTGAAGTAGAAGGAAACATTTCAAAGATTGAAAAAGAAAACAATAGTGAAGAGTTAAATAAAGAAATAAATGATTTAAAAGATAAAAGTGGAAAACTATCAGAAGAGGTAACTGAAAAAGAGACAAAGTATGATAACTTAGAAGCTGAAAAAGAAGAAAAATTAGAAAAAGAGAAAAGAGAAGCTGAAGAAGATAAGAGAAAAGCTGAAGAAGAAAAGAAGAGGATTGAGGCTGAAAAAAAATTAGCAGAAGAAAGAAAAGAACAGACAACAAACAACATAACAACAGCTAAACCAAATAATAGCTCAAATAATTCAACAAGCGGAAGTCAAAACAAACCTCAAGTGTCACCAAATAAAAAACCAGCTACTAATAAAAAACCAACTACTAATAAGAAACCATCTAGTAGTAATTCTTCTAATAATTCGGGTGGACAACCGTCTGGAAGTATAGTATATGCTAACGGGGGAAGTTCTAAATCTAACAAATATCATAAAACACCTACAGCACATAAAATGGAAGGTGCTATAAAAATGACTGAAAGTCAAGCTAAGAATCAAGGATATGTAGCTTGCAAAATATGCTATTAAGTAAAAGACTAAGATTTTTATCTTAGTCTTTTTGCATTTTTATACAAAAACAACAGATAATAAAAAATATATATTAAATTTATAAAAATAAAAAATATATTTAACAAATTTAGTATAAAAAAGGAGTATAATTATATAAAGAAGAATTTTCTATATATAATAATTATTATATAAAAGGAGTGACGAGAGATGAGTAAGAAAAAAGTATTAGTTCCTGTAGATGGAAGCGATAGAAGCTTAGTATCATTAGAATACGTTAAGGATAATTTCAAACCAGAAGACGTTGAAGTAACTATAAT